>NZ_ANPF01000022.1:0-26326 GCF_000328325.1 Halobacillus sp. BAB-2008
CTCCTAAGTAATTCTTTAGTAATAGATTAATTGTAACAGCAGCTTGCAATACAATAAAGGAATTTTTAGGAATATAATAAAATCTTAAAATTTGGAGTCAGGTGAGCAATCATCTAGTGAACAACTTGCTGAAAAAATTATTTTTTACTCTCTCCGGCGGAGCAGCAGCTAAAAATTCATTAGAAATAATATACTCAGCATTATTTAAAAATTCATTTGTTACTATTGATCCATGCTCTTTACTTATTTCTTGATAAGCTTGTCGCAAACAAAAGCCGCGATTCTTTGTGTTGTGAGCATCGTTTGCTACTAGTTGGACAAGGTTTGCGTCAATAAGTTGATGGGAGAATTTTTTGATCTTCTTTCCGAAAAAGCCACATAGACTTGCAGCAGTCACCTGTGCAAATGCGCCTTTTTCTACAAAATTATACAGTAGGTCCGGATCTTCTAGTATACGCTTATTCCTTTCCGGGTGGACAATTACTGGCACGAAACCCTCTACTTGTATATCAAATAACATTTGGGAAGCGTAACGTGGAACTTGGCTAGAAGGAAATTCAACAAAGACGTAACGTGTATGATTTAACGCTAGGATTTCATCATTATTAATACCATCTATAAATTCTCCATGAATCCGATTCTCCTGTCCTGGAAGAATTTCGAGATCGATTCCATGAGAATCAAACTGACGTTTTAACTCTGCAACCTGTATCGTTATATCATTTTTGTAATTCTCATAAGAACCATTTTTATGATGAGGGGTTGCGACGATCGTATGTATGCCATCTTCGACAGCTGCTTTACCCATTAATAGACTTTCTTCTATTGTTTGAGCACCATCATCGACGCCGGGAAGGATGTGACTGTGTATGTCGATCATTACTATACCTCCAAATTCGTATTAAATTCAGAATTTTCAATAATAATTATCCATTATAACAGGGATATGAAAAGACAGGAAGAAACTTTATTCGACAAATATAGACAATCACAAAAAATGAGAAAAGCAGTAAATGCTTCTCTCATTCTCTTTATTGGCCATAATAATAGTAGTAGTTACTGTTCTTCACTTCTTGATCGTTCAAGACAGCTCCCAAGACATTCGCCTTTGTCTGTACAAGCTGTTCTTTCGCTTTCATAGCTGCCTCTTTCTCTGTCTGCTTACTGCGCACGACAAGCAGGACGCCATCGACGTGGTTGGCCAGCACCTGCGAATCTGCTACGGCAAGAACTGGCGGGGTATCGAAAATGACCAAATCGTAAAGCTTCTTCGCTTCCTCAATGAACTCGATCATTTTTTTGGAACCAAGCAGTTCTGATGGGTTTGGTGGAATCGGACCACTGGACATGATGTCAAGCTTGTCCACACTGCTCATATGTGCAAGCTCACGAAGCGGTTGGCTTCCGACCAAATAATTACTTAAGCCGTGTGTGTTCCCAGTACGGAACGTATAGTGAACCGTCGGTTTTCTTAGATCTGCATCAACGAGAAGGACTTTCTTCCCTTGCTGTGCGTAAACGACTGCTACGTTTGCAGCGGTAATCGACTTTCCTTCCGATGGGCTTGCAGAAGTGATGATCATCGTTTCCAGTTCGCCATCAACTTGGGCAAACTGAAGATTGGTACGAATCGTACGGAACTGTTCGGAGATGGGTGATTTAGGGTTATCGTTTGCAATCAGGGTACGTACAGACTTGTTGTATGCGTGCTTCTTCGGTTTACGTGCCAACAGATTCACCCCTTACGGAACTTACTTGTGTTTTTTTTGGGTACGACCTCGTGCGGCCATATCATTGTCGGAAATAGTGGATACGACACCAAGCACAGGCATGCCTAAGAAATCTTCAATATCTTCTTCTGTTTTGACTGTGTTATCCAGATATTCTAGCAGGAAGGAAAGCCCCACTCCAATCATCAATCCTACTACCAGAGCAATTGTCAAATTCAATGCTATACTCGGACTTACAGGAGACGAATCAGTTCCTACATTTGCAGCAGACAATACCTTAACATTATCCGCATTCATCAATTGAGGTATTTGTTCTTTAAAAACATCAACAGTTGTATTTGCAATATCTGTTGCACGTTGCATACTGTGGTCTGTTACCGTCACGTTTACAACCTGTGACTGTTCTGCACTGGAGACTTCAAGTTTCTCTGCTAACTCATCCGATGTTAAAGATAAGCCTAATTCGTCCGCTACTTCATCTAATATAGCCGGACTTTTGATAACAACATTATATGTATTAATAAGTTCTACGTTGGATCGTATTTCGTTGATATCAACCGCTGCATTCTGGTTCTGACTCTGGGACTGGTTTACGATGAATTGTGAAGATGCTTCATACGTAGGTGTGATCAAGAAGATCGTGATAAGGGCACTGATAACGGCGGCACCTGCGGCAAGACCGAGGATAAGCCACATTCTTTTCTTCAACACCTCGAAAATTTCTTTCAAGGAAATAGTCTCTTCCATTGATGAACCTCCAATTTTTGTCGAATTTACACATGAGGACATTATAGCATACATATTTTCAAATTTGCGGTGACAATTGCAAATTTTTCAAACACTTCATATCCCTGCTACCTAAGAGTATCGTCCTATCAAGGTTTAGGCTACAGTAGATACCACTATTTAGTACAAATGTATTAGCTTTTCATTTTCCAATACCTACTATTCTACAAAATTCCCACTAATTAATCCATATTTTCTTAAATCTATGTATAATGGAGGGGAACTAATCTATTAAATAAGGAAAGGTGTGAGGCTTCAGTGAACTGGAAGTCCCTGTTGATCGTGGTCATAGGACTGATCGTTGTCGGAGTCGGCGCATTCTTCACGATGAATGCGGTCGAAGCGAATACGTTGGATAAATTATATAAACAGGCGAAGGATGCTTATGCAGCGGAGAATTATGAAGAAAGCATACGGCTGTATAAGGAAGTCCTGTCGAAGGACGCCGGGCATGTGGATGCACGATTGGAGCTTGCCGATGCGTATGTGGCGGTGAAGGATACGGATGAGGCGGTCGCTGTCATTCAGGAAGGGATCTATGAAACACCGAAGGAGCCGGACTTATATGGGAAGTTATCATCGATTTACCTTTCGATGGGTGATATAGAGAAGGGGTACCAGACCCTGGACCGTGGTTTGACATATGCGGAGTCGGATACGCTCAAGCAGGCGAAGGATGATTTGACTTCAAAGATATACATACATACGGAACGTCCGCTCATTCAGAAGGGCTATGACCGGAAGCTTGAACTCGTATACGAAGGAGAAGACGAAAAGCTTACTCCCCTCGCTGCTGAGTGGAGCGTCGATAAGAAGACAGTGACGCTTGAGGAGAAGGACGGGAAGAAATTTGTGACGCTAGCTGGTGATCAGCTCGGGAAAGCGAAGGTCTCCGTCGAGTGGGAAGATTACACCGAGCAATTAGATGTCGAAGTCGTTGAACAGCTGCTCGAGAAGATGACAGTGGAACCGGAGGAACTGGAGCCGGTTGCGGTGGATGAGACCTTAAACGTTTCCGTCACCGGAACGGATGCAGCTGGAGTAGAAATGACGTTT
The DNA here is from genome assembly GCF_000328325.1 of Halobacillus sp. BAB-2008. NCBI lineage: Bacteria > Bacillati > Bacillota > Bacilli > Caryophanales > Bacillaceae > Halobacillus > Halobacillus sp. BAB-2008. The sequence goes on from NZ_ANPF01000022.1 coordinate 3,573, forward strand.
GAACCGGAATGGTCCGTGGACGGCGGACTTTTTGAAATTGAAGCCCGTGACGACCAAAGCGCGACCTTGACAGCCGTTGCGGAAGGGAAAGACACGCTGACGGTGAGCTATGATGGATTGAAAGAAACGGTTGATCTTTTTGTAGAGGGAGACGAAGGTGAGAAATTTATTCAAACTTCTGCGGAAGGCCAAGGATCTGTCTCTGTGTACCCTGCCGAGGACAGCTATGCGGTGGGAGAAGATGTCACCATCGAAGCGATTCCTGCCGAAGGATGGGAATTCGTCGGATGGCGTGGAGACCGGAATGATGCCGTGAACCCGCTCAATCTGACAGTAGAGGATCACATGCAGCTGACTGCCGTGTTCGAAAAGGGCCAGCATGAGCTTTCTTTAGCGATTGAGGGAGAAGGGAATATCGTTCGTGATTCCCTGGAGAGTACGTATCCCGATATGGCGGAAGTCAGTTTGCGCGCCCGGGCCAAAGATGGATGGGAATTCGATCATTGGGAAGGCTCATTCACCGGAACGGCGCGGGATATTGTGCTGACGATGGACGAAGATAAGTCGGTCCGTGCCGTGTTTGTCGAGACAGAAGCTGAAGAGGCGGAACCGGAAGAGACGGTATCCGAGGAGAGTGAGGAGGACAGCTCCCCTGCTCCGGAGCAACCGAAACAGGAAACAAAGCCGGAGCCGAAACCTCAACCGTCACCAGCTCCTGCACCGAAACCGGGACCGAAGCCTGATCCTGCTCCGCAGCCAGAGCCAGAACCGGAACCAGAGCCGGAGACTTACTCCCTCACGATGTCGGTCGTCGGTGAAGGAACGATCCGCGCTTCCAGCAAGAGTGCTAAGGCGGGACAATCGATATCCGTATCCGCTGTCGCGAGTGACGGCTGGACGTTCGCCGGCTGGAAGGGAGATATCTCCGGAGCTGGCTCGAGCAGCTCCGTCACGATGGATCGCAACAAGCAGGTGACCGCTGTATTCAAACAGCTCGATACGGAAAGTCAATCGACAGAATAAGTAAAAGGCAGCACATGTATATGTGCTGCCTTTTTTCATAAGAATGTTGTAGCAGCAAGAATAAACAGGGCCGTAGCCATGCAGAAGATCCCCGTTGCGACATTCGCCCGCTTTTTGACCTGCCTCGCCCACACCGCTTCCGCTCCAAGCATAAACAGAAACGCACACATCAGCCATTGGTACAGGGTAGTGGACAATAATGAATGATTAAAAAATGCGGCATATAAGAATATAAAAGCAAATAGGAATGTAACGATGGTACTTATTTTGTGATACACAGGCGTCCCTCTCTTTCTCTTCCTACGCCCAAAACTACCATATAATGGCTAATATAACCACCCATAAAAAGGCTATCCTATGCAATCGAAAGTCAAGCCTAATTGAGCATACGCTTCCTCTGCACGTCATATTCTTCTTGGCTTATTATCCCATCACTAAAAAGCTCGTGCATTTTTCTTAGCTCGTCAGCCAGACTGTCTGCGTGTTGGAGATCTGCAATGGTTTCTTTATCTTTTTTATCAGCAATTCCAATAATTACTTTAAACAGACTTTGCCAGTGCATGACCTTGTCGAAAGCGAGTTTGTATTGAGCTTCTTTCTTCTTTACGTCTGGTATTTTTAAAAATTCGAAGGAGTGAAAGGGGTGCTGAGTGTTATTAATCACTACATGCAATTGAACACTTTGTACTTTATCGGATGATTTCGTCCCCCCGGACAGCCCGCCGATAACTGCTCCTGCGCCACCGGCTAATAATCCTCCTAAGGCAGCACCGGCCAATTGACTGCCTCTTGATGTTTTAGTAATTGTCTCTCCGTCTATCTTTACTTCTGCTTCCATGATGTCTTGGTAATCCAATTGAAACAGTTCATAATCACCGACACTCTTAACAGGATTAGCTGAAGGAATTAAGAAATACACTACTTGCTTATTTTCATCGACCGCAACGATAGAATGATCTTTTGTTTCGAACTTTTGCGTCAGCTCCATATTTTTTGATTCAATAAATGAAGCTAGTTCTTGATCAAGCTGCTCTTTCTTTTCCGCTTCCCTAATAGAATAAACAATTAAAAACATTATTAAAAATACAGCAATCACACCTAATACACCCCACATTAAAATCCCCCCTTAAATTGGAGTGGTAAATCAATGCATTTTAACCGCAACTTAGGAACAAAAGAATAGCCGCATCTCCTTCACTCAGATTGGCCTTCTACTGCTTCTACACTTGTATCTGTCTCTCCAGCATGAATATCCAGATGCGTCTGTGCCAGGAAAAACACCCCTGCAACAATGAGGAAGCCCGCTGCCAGCACGAAAAAAGCAGTCGCGTAGGTACCATTGATGATTAAGTTGTAGGCGTCCGCACCGACGTAGGCATTCACGGCATCTCCACTGCTTGTGAGAATATCATCCTCATACGGATTGTTGTAGGCCAAGATCTTGTAAAAACCGGCGATGATGAAACCGACACTCACCAGCCCTGACAGGATGCTCCACGCATAAAGCCGTTTCTCCCCCACTTCCATTCCCCCGCTTCGTCTGAATTGGCTGTTCCCATCACTATACGAAGCACCGGTGATTTTCATTCCTTGATATGTTCAGCTCTATTTTTGTAAATGCTTTCATAACCATGTATAGTAGAAGCAAATAAGGAGGGATGACATGGAAACCATCGTCTATGTGTTCGTCATTGCTCTGTTCATCACCGCCAACGTCTACGCCGTCAAATGGCAGCGCGACGGCACCGCCGATCTCATGATCTCCGGCGTCCTCATCATGATCGGCGGCATTCTCGTCTCCATCACAGCCGGCGCCTGTTCGCTGTGCTCGGATCGACAGGCGAAGCCTTCACCGGCGCCTACTTCGCCATCTTCGCCATCGCCAACGGCCTGCTCCTCTTCCTTCTAGGACTCATCACACAAATCACCAGAAGCAAAAAAGCATAACCCCACTTCCCCCATGTTCCCAAAAGAACATGGGCCTTCTTTTGCCCTCTCCCAAAAAAGAGAGTAGCTGTGACAATCCTCAGCGTTTCCGTTTCTCCATCACCGCAAGGAGGGGGCGGGGGTGACGAGACTCCTGTGGGAAATGGAGCGTAGGGAAGACCCCACAGATCTGAAAGATCGAGGAGGCTTCCCACCTCCCCACGGAAAGCGAGTCGTCCCCCTCCCGCCATGTTCTTTTCCCTCCAAAAAAGAGAGTAGCTGTGACAATCCTCAGCGTTTCCGTTTCTCCATCACCGCAAGGAGGGGCGGGGGACGGCGAAACTCCTGTGGGAATTGGAGAAGCGGGGAGACCCCACAGATCCAGAGGATCGAGGAGGCTCCCCCTCTCCCCACGGAAAGCGAGTTACCCCCGCCCGCCATGTTCTTTTCTCTCAAAAAAAAGAGAGTAGCTGTGACAATCCTCAGCGTTTCCGTTCACCAGATACCGCAAGGAAGGGCGAGGGACGGCGAGACTCCTGTGGGAACTGGTGAAGCAGGGAGACCCCACAGATCTAAAAGATCGAGGAGGCTTCCCACCTCCCCACGGAAAGCGAGTCGTCCCCAGCCGCTATGTTCTTTTCCCTCCCAAAAAAGAGAGTTGCTGTGACAATTCTCAGCGTTTCCGTTTCTCCATCATCGCAAGGAGGGGGCGGGGGTGACGAGACTCCTGTGGGAAATGGAGAAGCGGGGAGACCCCGCAGATTTGAAAAATCGAGGAGGCTCCCCCTCTCCCCACGGAAAGCGAGTTACCCCCGTCCCCCTCCTAAACCAAACCCGGTAACGGAAACAGCCCCAACAAAAAAAGCCAGCACCCAAAAGGGCACTGACTCTAAAAAACATTAAATATTCATCCAGTCCGTATGGAACGTACCTTCCTTATCCACACGCTGATACGTATGCGCACCAAAATAATCACGCTGCGCCTGAAGCAGATTCGCCGGAAGCTTCGCCGTACGATAACTGTCAAAGTACGCAAGCGCACCAGAGAACGCAGGAACAGGAATACCATTCTGAATCGCAAGCGTGAGCGTATCACGAAGATCCTTCTGATAATTCACCGCGATATCCTGGAAATAAGGATCAAGCAGCAAGTTCGTCAACTCTTTATCATTCTCAAACGCATCCTTGATCTTCTGCAGGAACTGCGCACGGATGATACAGCCGCCGCGGAAGTTCATCGCGATGTCGCCGTACTGAAGGTCCCATCCTTTTTCTTCGGAAGCTGCCTTCATCTGCGTGAAGCCTTGCGCATAGGAAGCGATTTTACTCATGTACAACGCTTTGCGGATCGATTCGATCGCTTCTTCTTTGTTGCCGGTGAACTTGATTTCCGGACCAGTCAGGTATTGGCTAGCTTTCTGACGCTCTTCTTTCATAGCGGAGATGAAGCGTGCGAATACGGATTCGGTGATGATCGGAAGCGGTACACCGAGGTCAAGCGCGCTTTGGCTCGTCCATTTTCCGGTACCTTTCTGACCTGCGGTATCAAGGATCACTTCGACAAGCGGTTTGCCTGTTTCTTCGTCGACTTTCGTGAAGATGTCGGCAGTGATTTCGATCAGGTAGCTGTCGAGTTCGCCTTCGTTCCACTCTTTGAAGACTTGGTGAAGCTCTTCAGCGGACAGGCCGAGGACGTTCTTCATCAGGAAGTATGCTTCACAGATGAGCTGCATGTCGCCGTACTCGATGCCGTTGTGGACCATCTTCACGTAGTGGCCGGCTCCGCCTTGGCCCATGTAGGCAGCACAAGGAGTTCCTTGGACTTTCGCTGCGATTGCATCGAAGATCGGCTTCACTTCTTCGTATGCTTCGCGTGGTCCGCCAGGCATGATGGAAGGTCCTTTACGGGCACCTTCCTCCCCGCCGGAGAAGCCTGTTCCGATGAAGTGGATGCCTTTTTCTTCGAGATAAGAAGCGCGGCGCTCCGTATCTTCATAGAACGTGTTCCCGCCGTCGATCAGCATGTCGCCTTTTTCAAGATAAGGGACGAGGCTGTCGATGACTTTGTCCGTCGTTTCGCCGGCTTTGACCATCATCAAGATCTTTCTCGGTGTTTCGAGGGAACCGACGAATTCTTCGGCACTGTATGTGCCGACGACTTTGTCGTCATTCGCATCCTTCACCATTTCTTCGACGCGGTCTGTCCAGTAATCGTAGACAGATACGCTGTAGCCGTTGTCTTTGATGTTCAGGGAAAGGTTCGCACCCATGACCCCTAAACCGATAACTCCGATATTCTGTTTACCCATGTTCCGATCAATCCTTCCCTTTTGTAATAAACGTCGTTCTTACCACCAGTTGAAGCCGTCTTCTTTAAGCAGGTCGTCGGCAGCTGCCGGTCCTTGTGATCCTGCTTTGTAGCCGTGGAGCGGAAGCTGGTCCGCTTCGAAGGCTTCCAAGATCGGCTGGATCCATTTCCATGACAGCTCTACTTCGCTCCAGTGGGCAAAGTAGGTGGAAAGGCCGCCCATGGCGTCGTTCAACAGGTTCTCGTATGCTTCGGGCTGGTCGTCCAGGTTCTTCGAGAACGTGACGTAAGCCGGTTCGAAGTGTTCGTTCGAGTCGTCCTTCATGTTGACGCGCAGGCTGATGCTTTCGTTCGGGTTGATTTCAATGACGAGCAGGTTGGAGACAACGCCTTGTTGTACCTCTGCTTCGTCTGCTTCGTTCTTGAATTCGATGACGATCTGGGTCGATTTCTTGGAGAGGCGTTTTCCTGTACGGATGTAGAACGGGATGTCCTTCCAGTATTCGTTATCGAGATACAAGCGCGCTGCAAAGTAAGTATCGTTGTTGGAATCTTCGGCGACGCCGTCTTCTTCCATGTAACCAGGCAGAGCTTCGCCGTCGAGTTCGCCTGCTTCATACTGCCCGCGGACGACGTGCTGTTCGATGTTGTCCGTTACAGGACGGATCGACTGCATGATCGCTGTCTTTCTCTCTTCGATCTCTTTCGCTGACAACTTCTCTGGGTGGTGCAGCGCCGTCATCATTACCAATTGTAACAGATGGTTCTGGACCATATCACGGATTGCTCCGGATTTGTCATAATAACCGGCACGTGTACCGACACCGACTGTCTCACTCGCCGTAATCTGGACGTTGGAGATCAGTTCGTGGTTCCAGATCGATTTCAGGATCGGGTTCGGACGGATCAGGGATTCCAGGTTCTGCACCATCGGTTTTCCTAAGTAGTGGTCGATACGGAAGATTTCGTCCTCGTTAAACACTTGTGTCAGGCGCTCGTTCAAGTGCTGGGCGCTGGCAAGGTCGCTGCCGAATGGTTTCTCGACGATCAGACGCTTCCATCCTTCTGTATTCGTGATGCCGTTTTCGTTCATCGATTCGGTGATCGGCTCGACGAGTGTCGGCGCGACGGATAGATAGAACAGACGGTTGTCCGGAATGCCGATCTCCGCTTCACGCTCTTCGATGAAGGCTTTCAGGTCCTGATAAGACTGAGCTTCCATCGCATCGAAAATGAAGTAACGGAACTGGTCGAGGAAAGCCTCGAGCTTGTCCGGGTCCGCTTTGCGGCGGGAGAAGGTTTCCAGGGACTCCTTGATGATGTCGTGGAACACTTCTTTCGTATATGGCTTACGTCCAAGACCTACGACAGAGAGCTTCTCTGGAGTTTTGCCTTCGATATATAAGTTGTATAAGGCCGGATAGATTTTCCGCTTGGCCAAATCTCCGCTTGCTCCGAATAAAACAAAGGTCATGTCATCCATCATTTCGACGGAATCGATTCCATTTACATCCAATTGTTCGAGTTCCTTTTGATCCATTTCTTTTCTACCTCCTGTACTTTACCAATGCACTGTACTCAAGTATATAGCATCTTTACCAATTTTTTAAGTCATCCACACTATACCCTATTATATAATTCGACATTTTTTTATGAAAGCAAGACGATTTAAACGAAAGCAGGCTGAGCATGGAAATTGCGTCAGCCTGCTGGTTTAACCTTATGTTTCGACCATTTGATAGAAGTATGCATCACTTGTTGTAAAGGGCGATGATTTTGTCCAAAAGGATGTCGGTGTCGTTTTGTGCCGCTATTTCTTCGCCTTTGTCGATCATCCGCTTCCGGCCGATTTCGTCTTCGACCATCTGCTTGAGACCGGCTTCGAGCGATTCGGCGCTCTTCGGTTCGACAAGGATGCCGGCTCCGTCCTTCAAAAGGTACGTGAGCCCGCCGACGTTCGATGCGACGACCGGCGTATGGCACGACATCGCTTCGAGGGCGACGAGTCCGAAGCCTTCGATATAGGAAGGAAGGACGAACACATCGGCAGCAGCCGTCCACTTGGCAAGGTCGGCCTGGCTCTTCGTCCCGTGGAAATGGACGTGCGCCTTCTGATCCGGATGGACGCTCCGCTTCAGGAAGTCGAGGAAGTTCTCATCCTTCACGCTTCCGATATAGTGAAGCTCCATATCGCCGCGCTGTTTGTTGAGCGACTGGAACGCTTCGAGAAGCTCTTGGAGTCCTTTTGCCTTGATGTGGTTGCCGACGAACAGGATATGCCTGCGGTCGCGCGCCAGACCGAGTTCGTCCTTCATCTCCCCGGCATCGACCGGGCGGAAGACGCTGCGGTCGACGCCCATGTTGATGACGGATACTTTGTCGGGGCGGATGTGGAACTCCCCGACGACTTCGTCCTTCAGCGCTTCGCCGACGACGATGACTTCATCCGCCTTCTCCATGATCTTCTTCGTCATCTTACGGATCCACGGGTTCTTCTTCGCCATCTGGTCGAGATCTCCCCCGTGGGAGGTGACGACGAGCTTCGTTTTGAACAGCTTCTTGAAAAGAAGCGCCGGCAGTCCGCTCGGGAAGATGTAATGGGCATGGATGACGTCATAGGAGCGCCCGTTTGTCAGAAGCTTGATCAGGATCTTCAGCATCCAGATCAAGTATTTCTTAAGCAGGTGGAACTTGCCGCCGCGGTTGTCGCGGTTGACGGCGATATCGATCGACATCCCCTTCTCCTTCAATGCTTCCACCTGGTTTCTTACAAAGATTCCGTACGTCGGATTCTTCCGACTGGGATACATGTTGCTGATGACTAGCACACGTTTATTCATAAGCTTTCTCTCTCCTTAGTGGAGGTCAGGCTCATGGTCTGGCCTCATGTTCAACAAAAATCCGAGCAGGGCGAAGTAGAAGATCGTGAACGAATCCCCTTCCCATATGTTGTAAACCATACCGGCCGCAAACGCAGCAAGCAGTACAGCGAACAGGAATGGTGCGAGGATCGTTTCTTTTCTCCGCTTCCAAATTTCATACAGCATGTTCAACAGGAAGACGGCAAACAGGATGACGCCGACAGCTCCCGTTCCGGTGATGATCTGGATGTACTGGTTGTCGGAATAGAATTCGCGTTCGATGCCGTAATCGTCATAGATTGGAGACCCGTAGCTGAGTGTAGCTCCATCGCCGTAGGTCGCGAATCCGGTTCCGATGACCGGGTGATCGAGGAAGATCTCGAATCCTTGCTTCACGATCCAGATACGGCCGGACTGCCCGCTTTGTTCACGGGTTTCCTTATCGAACGTCGAACCGATCCGGTCGCGGAAGCTTCCTTCACTGTCGTCATAGACGGACTGCTTCGCCTTCTTCTCCTGACCGAAGTTCGAGTCTTCGATGAAGGACGTCGCGTAGCTGACCGGGACAGCGATAAGCACAATTCCGGCAGCAAGCGTAAGGGCGAGTGTCTTCAGGAACTTCCACGATTTCGTTACGAGCACGTAGGCAAGCAGGCGACGCCGACAGCGATCCACGTGCCGCGGGAATAGGTTAGCGCCCAGACGCTGAACGTCAGCGCAAGGATGACGTAGAAGAGCCACTGGTACTTCCCTTTGAACCAGTTACGGTAATACAGGATGATTGCAAACGAGAACGACAGATAGTAAGCCAGGATGTTCGGGTTTCCGATCATGCCGTAAATACGGATCCGGTTCTTCGAAGACAGCGGCATATCTTGCCAGCTTTGCGGAAGCAGCCACCCTCGGAGGGAGAGCTTCTCGATCAATCCATGGATACAGATGATGACCGTCACGAATATCGTCGTCGCGACAAACTTGTAGACATCCTCCTTCGTGATCTCCAGACGCTTCGCGATGTAGAAGACGAGATAGAACAGGACGAATCCGCGGATTTGGAAAATGATTGCGGTCGGCGTCACGCCTGTGATCAAGGCGGAAACGGCTCCGACGATGATGAATCCGATGAAGGCGAGCTCGAACCAGTAGAAATGGAACAGCTTCTTCAAGTCTTTTCTATACATCCAAAGGATGCGGAATAAGAGCGCGAAGACGATGATGTCTCCAATCCCCTTCAATGCCGTGTTGTACTCCAGCAAAAACGGGCGGATCGGGAAATACATGAACAGCACGATGAGTGCGTTTTTCGGTTTCACAAGCGCGTAGCCTGCGAAGAAGAGCATCATCACAAGGTCTACGACGGTATTATCAAGGGCCGCTCCGACAAAGAAGAAAGCCAGGATGAGCGGGATGAATGTGAGTTTTTCCATTCTATGGGCATGGGATAGGCACCTCTTTTCTGTTATTTAGGGCATCGTTTTGCGGTAGAGATCTTTCTTCATGGCGTAGTTCTTAAAGATCGCCCACAGCAGTGTGTCTGTCCGGTTGACTTGTTTGAAGTATTTCGGGAAATGATAGTTCATATTCGTCAGGGTGTCACAGTGGTTGATAAAGTACCCCCGCTCCCATTCGATGAAGGCTTCCGCCGTCTCAACTCCGGGAGTAACGAGATTCCCCTTCAGGTGATTGAGCTCCAGGAAGCCGTCGAAGGCGATGGCCTGGGAGCCGAACACTTTCGTCGCTTCGACTTTATGGCCGTGCTGATCCGTCGTGTCGATCACACAGTTGATCGCACTCGGCGGGAAAGCACAGTTGATTTCATACATGCGGACCTTCGGATAGAAGTTCGGCAGCTCCTTCAGCGTATCAGCAAGGAGCTGCGCTGTATGGGTATGGTCCGGATGAGCATCTATGTACGGCGTCGTATAGATGACCTCCGGCTGGATCCGTTCGATTTTCTCTTTGATGTAGGAAATGCTGGTCGGTTCGCTCGAAACGCTTCCATCCGGAAGATTCAAGTAGTCGACACTCGTCAGACCGAGGATGGCCGTGACTTCATCGATTTCCGCACGGCGGGCCTCCATCAGCTCTTCCTTCGACAGGTCGCTGACGCTGCTTCCGCCGTCCGTGATGAACAGGACGTGGACATTCGCACCGGCATCGGCGTGCTTGCGGAGCGTCGCGCCGGGTCCGATCGTCTCATCATCCATATGTGGAGCAAGGACGAGGACGTTCTTTACGCCCTCATCGATGACCGGCTCCAAATCTTCATTATAATGCCGTTTCAACAACGTCTTCGTCACCGGCGCGTTGACCGGGCGGACGACTTTCATAGCTAATTCTTTTCTACTCATCACGATTCCCCTTCTTCTTTCGTTTGGTTAGATTATTCCATAAAAATAGGAAGGCATTCGTTCTCATCGCAAAGACAGCGATGACGAATACGATGGCGCCTGTAATGGCTGCCGTGATGATCTGGATGATGTTCGGAATCGTGTCCATCACTTGAAGCAGGCCGTAAACGGCGGCTGCCATGATCGCCGTTGCGATCGTAATTTTCACATAGTCGATGATGATCGCCTTGAAGTCGAGGCTGCCCACGAGCTTCACGAAGACGATCAGACAGGCACCTGTGTAGAACAGGGCCATGACGGATGCAGCAAGCGGGATACCGAGATATCCGAGCCACTCCGCAAACAGGAAGTTGAACAACACGTTCAGGCCGATCGAGCCGATGCTGATCATGAGGATCATGTGGCCTTTCTTCAGCGTATAGAAGCCTTTGTTGATGACGTTGTTCAGGCTGAAGAACAGGACGGACCCGAAGTAGTAATACGCAACCTGGGATGTCGCCGTCGTCGCGTCTTCTCCGAACGCTCCGCGCTGGAAGAAGAGCTCGATCAAGTTCGGCATCAGCAGCATCATGCCGATGACCGCCGGCATAAGCACGAGGTACATCGTCGTGAGCCCTTTTTCAATGCCGCGCTTGAACAGGTCGTTATCCTCGTTCGTGATCGCTTTCGAGAGCATCGGGAAGATGATCGTCGCGATCGTCACGCCGAAGATCGCCTGCGGCATGTGGACGAGGTTCTTCGCGTAGTTGATGTAGGTGACCGCCCCTTCGCCCTGGAAACCGGCGAAGATCGAGCCGACCATCAAGTTGACCTGGCCGACCGCAACGGTGAGTCCGACGGGCAGGAACACCCAGTAGAACTTCTTCACTTCGATCCAGTCCAGCTTCTCGCGGATGCGCATCGACTTGTTCGGAATGGTGATGAACAGCTTGAAGACAAGCGACAGCACCGTTCCGACGACATACCCGAGCGCAAGCGAGTACGGCCCAATTTTGTTTGCGAAAAGGAACGCAGACAGGATCGAGCTCAGGATGACGATGATCTGCGAGACGATCGACAGCGAGAACTTGCTTTCGGCGTCAAAGAACGCCTCCAGCACAGCGTTCATGCCGACAATGGCGATACATGAGAAGAAGATGACCGTCACCCATGTCGCGATCTCCGTCGCCTCCGGACTGAAATCCGGATAGAAGATGCGGATCATGAACGGCGCCACCGCCATGCCGATCAAGGACAGCACAAAAGCGAGGACGAGCGTCCCCTTGAAGACCTGTCCTAAATGGCTCCTGCCGCGATTCTCTTCCACGGCGTCGATGTAGCTTGGTACGAGCGCGTTCTTCATCCCGTTCTGCATGAAGAGAATCAACATGTTGGGGATGATGAAGGCAGCAAGGTACGCATCCGCCACGTAGCTGTCCCCGAAATAATAGGCGACGACCATGTCGCGGATCAGCCCGGAAACCTTCAGCAGCAAGGTCGCACCGATGAACAGAATACTGGCTAGTCCTAATTTAGATTTCACTATATTTACCTCTTTCACTTTTGGGTATTTCATACAAAATACGACAATTACAACTATAAATCATATCTTGTGATTTTACCATAACTTCCAGGCAATCGTAATTTGCTAGTAAAATTATTCCCATTAATTTGTAAAGTTGGTTAGATCGACGCAGGATCATCTCATCCCTGTGGTGTGGAACCGCCGGGGGTTTCCGGGCAGAACTGTGCTTTCCGCGGGCGGGCGGCGAGCTTCTCAGCGCTATGCTCTTCCGGGGTCTCTACTGTCTCGCTTTTCCGCAGGATTCTCCGTCCTTGCCTCCAACTCCCAGCTCGATGAGAGGAAAGAGTATAGTGCTTAACCTATTCGTGCAGAAAACACAACACAGCTTTGCTCAGTACCATCCCGCCTATTTCCCGGGGGCAACAGCAACTTGCTGCCGCCGGGGATTTCCGGGCAGGGCTGCGCTTTCCGCGGGCGGTCGGCGAGCCTCCTCAGAGCTACGCTCTTCCGGGGTCTCTCCTGTCTCGCTTTTCCCGCAGGAGTCTCCGCCCTGCCCTCCAATCCCCAGCTGGATGAGAGGAAAAAACAGACGCCTGCACCGACTTCCTCTTCTTCATCGTGTAGTAGGCTATCTGTGAAGTTAATGAAAACGAAAAAGCGCGTAGAGTCTCTTTGGACTCTACGCGCTTTTTATATCGACCAAACAGTGTTTAGGATTCGATCAACGATAGCTTTCAAGCTTGGAACGTGTGGAACCGGAGATGGCTGCATCTCCACCTAGATAGTAGAGCTTAGGTGCGATGTTCAAGCCCTTCAAGTAACCCGATACCGTGCTCGGAACAGCGTCTGTCCGTGTCAGGATGATCGGAGCTTCCATCTTCGCAGCGAGCGGCGATGCAGACAAAGCATCGACCACGATATGGCCGCGGGCGAAGAAAACATTCTCCATGTTCTTACCGAAGTACTTCTCCGCAATCTTCACACTCGTACTGAAACGATCCGAACCGGAGACACGCTCGACCGTGCCGACCTGGCTCTTCAGCTGGGATTCGACCCGTGACGAAACCGCGTTCGTTCCGCCGATGATCGTCACCTTCTTGACGCCGTTCTCCTTGATGAACCGGCTCGTCTCTTCATCCAGATCGTTCGTTCCTGTCAACAAGATCGGCGTGTGCGCCTGTCCTGCATAGGAAGCGATCGACAAGGCATCCGGAGATTCTGCATCCGCAGTCGTGACGAAAATCTCATCGACATTGATCTGGTTCGTCAATTCATCCGCAATTTCGTAAGCTGTGCCGTAACGCGTGTCGCCGGAAAGGCGGACGACGTTGCCGAACTGGCTCTTCAATTGGTTTTCGACCTTAGCGGAGATCGCTCCACCTTCGCCGCCCAACAGATAGATTTTATCCGGGTTCATGCGTCGCAGCTCTTTTTCGACATGCTCGGGAAGAATATCCGGCTGTGTCAAAAGCAGCGGCGAATCATAATAGGAAGCAAGGACGCTTCCTGTCAGGGAATCAATCGGCAGATCGCCGCGTCCTAAGACAGCGACTTTCGGCTTGTCCCAATGCCATCCGAAGTTGGAAAGGGAAGCACTTGTGTCATAGCGGTGCTTACCAGCAAGCTCGACGGAGCGTGGTTCTTTATTTTCAGACAGGTAGCTGGAAGCGACATAGCCGGTCATTCCGCTTGACGTGCGGACAGGGTACCACATCCAGTGCTGCGTGTTGCTGTTCGATCCGATCGCCGGACCTGTGATCGTCAGCGCATCGCCGCGCTTCAGGCTCGCTCTGACGACGCCGTTCGGTGTGGAGCGCATGTTAAGCGATCCTGCCGTCACATAGACCTTCTGCCCCTTCGCGAAGGCAGCCTTCGATGTATGGACCGGGTTGTCGATCGTTACATTCGTTTTCTCAAACTTCAGGATGCCGTCGATTCTCGGATTGAGTTCCTGTGTCGCAAGTGGCGTGACAGGGAACAATCCGTAGGAACGCATCCGGTCGTACACTTTGTCCTGATAGGAAACATAGGCACTGTCGATCGGGTGGTTACGGGAAGACAGGCCGTTGTAAGCGAGAATGGCGAAGTACCAGTTCTCGATGACGTCACGGTCCGCATTGTTGACCGTCGGAATCAGGCCGCTGTTGGCGTACTTCCACTTCTGATCGAGGATTTTCAGACCTTCACGGATGTTGTAGTTGATATCCGTGGAAAGCTTCGTCACTTCCTCTTGACGCTTGACCGGATCTTCGATGAAACGGTAGTCCGATACCTGCATGATGCCGATTCCGATACAGTCGTAACCGAGCTTCACGTTCGTGCCGTCCCACTTCGTTCCTGTCGTGCTGTTGGATGTACAGCTGTTCTGATAATGCGAAACCGGCGTACGGCCCGGGTCCCAGTACTGCTGCCAGCCGCTTTCCTGGAAGGCGATCGCTTTCACGACTTCCGGCGGCATATCGAACTCTTCGGCGGCATCGGTGAGCATCCGGTTGATTTCCGCGTAGCTCGGGTTTTTGTATTTCTCATTCACCGACGTGCTCGCTGCTTTCACCGTGGCACTCTGAGCGGAAACCTTATCCTCCGCCGCTTCTTTCTTCACTTTACCACCATCCAACGTGAACGTATCTGTCACGATAGCGGAAGGCTCTGTGCTGATCGCGTCTTCGTCGAAGGTAGGATAATCCACGGCGATTTTTCCACCGTCGACTTTGAAGTTCGCTCGCTCGTAGGCGTCAGAACCGTAGACTTTCTCCCACGTATCGGTGTTGTAGACGTCGAAGAACAGGCTCTGTCCGGAACCGTCGGCGCGGTAAACGACAGCCAGACGATTATCGGAAAGCTTATGTACTTCCGTCACTTTCGTCAGGTCGATTTTCTTCTCTTCTACGACTTTGCCGTTGTCACGGATCGTAACCGCAGCAGACGTTTCTCCGTTCGTGATGTCGACAGTCGTCCCTTCCTCCACAGTGAAGGACTCTTTCTGTTTCTCAACGACCCAGTCACTCGCTGATTCCGCGTTGGCAGACAGCGGTGCAACAAGGGAGCCGAACAAGACAGCAGTCAATAGTGGCAGACGTTTTTTCATGATCGTTACCTCTCTCTTATGCATAGTTTATTTTTTCAAAGCGGTAAGCTTGGAGTCGACTTCATAACCGTTATCTCCGTTGTCCTCAATTTGTTCGTCAATCAACCCGACACCAGGCGCGTAGGACTGGAGGGTGATGACGTTCCCGCCCTGGGAAACCGAACGTACGATGATGACGTTATCGAACGTCTGGACATCGGATTGGACCGTCGCCTTCTGATCGACGATCTGGAACTGATCGGTATCGCCTTTCGTCGCGTCAACGAGGACATTGATCGTTTCGACAGGCTCGAATGTATCGAGCATATTAGACGTATCCTTCGGGTTGTACTCTTCGTACACGACAGCGATGCTGCCTTCTTTCCATTCCAATACCTGCAGCGTCACCATATCCCCGAAGGTGATGACCCGCTGGACGAAGTTCCCTTTCACCGCAACGATGTCATAAGTCGCTTCGTACTCCCCGTTCTGAAGGAATGTCTTCGTCATCGGACCGTCCGGCATGTATGCCTTCAGACCGACGTTCGTTTCTTCTTCCGACTCCGATGCTTTGTCACCGGCGGCATTTACGCTGTCATCCCCTGCTTCAGCTTCTTCCTCAGCGGCAGGTTCCTCTTCCGGCGTCCCTTCTTCCTCCGGCTGTGCTTCCTCTTCGGCAGGTGCTTCTTCTTCGGCCGTTCCATCCTCTTCCGCAGGTTCGGCAGCGGCTTCCCCGCTCTCCGTATCTTCCTGAGCTTCTTCCTCAGGCGCTTCGGTTTCGGATTCCGGCGCAGCGTCCGTTTCTTCTTCGGCCGCTTCCTCCGTCGGCTCTTCGGAAGGCTCCAGCTGATCGGCCTTGTCCACATCTTCGGAACAGGCCGACAGCAGAGCGATGAACAGTACGGAAGCAGGCATCCATCCTTTTCTCATGGCTCTACACTCCTTCTTACTTCAAATAACCGGCGATTTCATTACGTAGTTGATCGGTTACGACACCACCGATGACGTCCAGACGATCGACGACGTTCTCACGGCCGTATGTTTGTAACAGCTCTTTCATATCTGGATTAAGATCTTTTCCGACGAGAATCAGTGGTGCAGATGTCTTCGCAGAAAGAGAAGATGCTGTGAGCGCATCCGGATAGTTCGTTCCTGTCGCTGTCAGGACGGTATCCGCATGGAGCTCATCCTCAAAGTGACGGATCGCTTCGACGACGGTTCCATAACGCGTCGCACCAGACAGGCGGACGACACGGTCTGCCCCGTTGTTGTTGATGATCGCTTTCTCGACTTCTTCAGAAACGACGGCTGTTCCACCGAGGATCGCTACTTCTTTCCCTGCAAGATAAGCGAGGCTTTCGTCCCCGATTTCCTCTTTATCTGTCAAAATGATCGACCAGCCGTTCGCTGCTGCGATCGCTGATGCTTCCAGTGCATCCGGGAAGCTTGTGCTGGAAGCGACGAAGACACCTTCTGCATTCGTCAGATGTTTGTTGATCGCAATGTTCGATTCGATCCTTGTCTTACCGGAAATACGCTCGACGGCGTAGTTCTTCTTCAACTGATCCTCCACTTTTTTGGACAGGGCATTCTCTCCACCGAGAAGCAGAACCTTGTCCGCCTTCAGACGGGCGAGTTCCTGACTCACTTCGGTGCTTAACGATGCCGTCCGGTTCAAGAGGATCGGTGCATTGTCATACTTCGCAGCAAGCGGTCCTGCCGACAGGGCGTCCGCAAATTCGAACGCTGTCGCAAGAACGACGGTGCGGCTTCCGCTCTGGAATCCGTTCGGATACAGCTCTTTCGATACTTCGACGGCCGTCTTCATCCGGTCTTTTCCGGACAGCTTCTTCGTATCGAACGCATAGCTGTAGCCGGATTCGATATTATCCCAGACGACATCTCCCGATTGGGTGTTCGTCACTTTCGTGTTCTTCCAATGTTTCGCATAGGCGACCGCTTCGTCTTCTCTATAGAAGGAAGCAAGACTGCCTTTCTCTGTATGGGTTACGTCATAGATTTCTTTCAAATAGTTCGTCCAGACGACCTTGTCGTTCTTCTCGTTGATGACGGACGTATTCTTCCATTTCTTCGCATAGGCGACGGCTTCGTCTTCCGTATAGGCTTCAAAGAGCGTGCCTTGGTTGGAGTGGACGACCTTATAGCTCTTATCCAGGTAGTTGGACCAGATCACACGGCCTTCCTTGTTATCGACCACGCGCATGTTCTTCCACTTCTTCGCATGGGCAATCGCTTCGTCCCGATCCAAGAACAACTCTGTCGCCGAGCTGTTGGAAGAATGATAGACGCCGTAGCGTTTATTGATATTGTTATAGATTCGCTCCTGGGCATACTTGTCGAAGACATAGACGTTGTCCTTCGACTCGGCATAATCGAGCGCTTCGCCCTTATCTTCGGTACGCTTCAACAACTCATCGTCATGGGTGCGGACTTCATACACTTGGAAAAACTCATCCGCTGCCTTCACGACAGCCGCTGCCGCCTGATTTTGGAAGGATGCCGTTTGGATCAGCTTCTCTTCCTCCGGATTCGACATGTAGCCGAATTCGAGGAGCGCGGACGGCATCTGGGCATTCCTTGTCACATACAGGTTGCCGGGCACCTTGCCCCGTCCTTCTTTAAGCGGCGTTCCCGCCAAAATGTTCTTATGTACTGCATTCGTCAGCCGCTTACTCTCCGGTGCATACTCGATCTGCATCGGGTCCGGCGGGTATGTAGAACTGATCGTATCCATATCGAAATAATACGTTTCATACCCTCTCATATAAGGGTTGGATGGAAGCGCGTTCGAATGAATGGAAAGGAAAATGGCATTGTCATTGTTCCCTTTCACATAGTCGTTCCCGTTGTCCGACCGCATCTTCAGATCTGTGCGGAGGACGGACGAGAATTGCGTATCGCCTTCCCGAGTCATATGTACGTCATACCCCTCGGCCTCAAGTGCCGCCTTCATTTTCTTGGCTGTTTCCAAGTTGAAATGCTTCTCATAATAACCCGTCGATGCACCGGAATAGCCGGTGGTTCCGGAATAGATTCCTCCGTGTCCCGGGTCGAGGACGACGGTCCGTTCCGCCGCAGCTTCCGTAGGGAAGATGGCGAATAAACTGAATAGAACAAAGAAACTGAGCACGTGGATCTTCTTCATGATTACCTCCTATTTGGTCTGTGTTTGCCCGAAAGCAGTGCTGCTTCCCTTCCTCTTGTTCGGTTTCTCACGATGTTCTGCTGGATTGAAGTAATAGGAATAGAGAATAAGGCGGTACGTGTTGTAAGAATCGGAAAAAAATAAACGCGAGGATGAAAAGATTCTCCGTCTTTTGACCTACTCTTTTCTATCAAAAGAAGGAGCCGTGTGCTAAGAAACTTCACTCGATCGTTTTCCGAACGGAGAGAAATCTCTCTCCTTCTTTCATCGGCTGAGGGGGTCTGGATGTTTAACAGAAAACGACAAAATGCCATATTTTTCACGTGTATCCATGGGAATTGTTTCTTATTCTACACAGAACCCCATTATATCGGAGGTACTGACAACAAACAATGGCGCTTGGGGTTCATTTGCAAGATTGCAAGTATTTAGGAGTATAGTAATGGGGGTTTTATAGAAAAATAGGACTAATATTCTGTTTTTTTCATAAAAAATCCGGATGCGTCTCTTCTACGCATCCGGATGGTAAAACTCTAGTTATTTTTTAGCCTTCCACACTTTCAGAAGGAAAAGCGGAAGACGGATTTGGCGTTTGATCCGCCACGGTTCGGAAATCAGACGATACAGCCACTCCAGACCGAAGCGCTGGAAAACGGCAGGCGCCCGTTTGATCCGGCCGGACAGCACGTCGAACGAACCGCCGACACCTTGGAAGATGCTCACGTCGAGCTTATCCATGTTCTCGACGATCCAGTATTCCTGACGCGGGCTGCCTAGTGCGACGAAAAGGATGTCGGGCTTTGCCGCGTTGATCGTTTCGATGATCTTCTGCTCGTCCTTCTCGTAGCCGTCGATGACACCGACGACGTTCAGTCCCGGAAATTCTTCGATCAGCTTGTCCTTCGCTTCTTCCGCGATGCCCGGCTTCGCACCGTAGAGAAAGACGGATTTGTCGTTTTCCTGAGCGAGACCGCACAGCGTCATCAGCATGTCGATACCGGTGACGCGCTCTTTGATGCTGCCCTTGTTGAGCTTGGAAGCGATCAGGACTCCTACACCGTCCGGAATCTGATAGGTCGCTTTATTGAGCAGGTTCTTCAAATCGGCATCTTCCTGGGCTTTCAGAATCTTCTCCGGGTTGATCGCGACGACGAACGACTGCTTCTTGTTTTCGATATCTGCCAACACATTCCGCTTCAAGTCATTATAGGAATGACTGCTTACATCGACACCTAAAAACTGTTCCTTCATGCTCTCACCTTAACTTATCCATTCTTGGAATCGCCCAAACGCTTGGCGACGAATCCAGCAGCTTTCCATGTATCTAAATCGAGGGCGTTCTTCGTATCGTACACGACACGGCTGCCCATCTTATCTTTGATCGTTTCCGGATCGAGCTTCTTGAACTCGTCGTGGTCGGTCAAAATGACGACGATGTCCGCATCTTTGAGCGCCTCGTCCATATCCTGCGTCTGGTTGGATACGACGTTCTCCTTGATATGCGGGTCATAAGACGTGAAGCTGATGCCGCGCTGGACAAGCTCCATGATGACCTTCAAGGACGGGCTCTCCCGCTGGTCGTCGATGTTCGCTTTGAACGATAGTCCGAACAACGCGACTTTCGGGTCGTTGATGAACTGTTCCTTCATCAGCTTCTCGATCTGGTCGGCCGTATAGACAGGCATGTAATCATTCGTATTACGGGACAGCTGGATGATTTCCGAAATCTCCGGCTCGATCTCCGCTAAGAACCAAGGATCGACCGCGATGCAGTGTCCGCCGACGCCGGGACCTGGTGTATGGATGTTGACACGCGGGTGGAAGTTCGCAAGCTTGATCGCTTCCCACGCATTGACGCCGATCTTGTCGCTGATGCGGGCAAGCTCGTTCGCGAACGCGATGTTCACGTCACGATACGTGTTCTCGATGACCTTCGCCATCTCCGCTGTCGTCGCATCCGTCAAATGGATCGTCCCTTTAACGAACGACTCGTACAATTCCTTCGTCATTTCGGAAGACTTGTCGTCGATTCCGCCGACGATGCGGTCGTTGTCGACAAGCTCCTGGAACACCTTCCCTGGAATGACGCGCTCCGGAGAGTGGGAGACGAACAATTCTTTACCAAGCTCAAGGCCCGTCTGCTCCAGGACCGGAAGCATGACATCCTCCACCGTACGCGGAGGTACCGTCGATTCAAGGATGACGAGGTTGCCTTCCTTCACGAACGGCACGATCGATTCTGTCGCTTTACGGACGTAATCGAGGTTGGCTGTTTTATCTTCACGGATCGGGGATGGAACAGCGATGACGAATACATCTGCCTCCGTCGGTTCAAGAGAAGCCTTGAACATGCCTGCATCCACAGCCTCTTCCAGGCGCTCCTGCAGCCCGTTCTCTTCGATATGCAGCTGCTTGTTGTTGATCATTTCCACCGCTTTACGGTTGACGTCCACGCCGTGCACCTGATGGCCATGAATGGCGAACATGACAGATGTAGGCAGACCGATATACCCTAAACCGACGACACACAGTGACTTCTTCATACTACTATACTCCCTTTCTTTCTGACACGAACGTTGTGATCAGTGTGGTACCGTTTATTTGCATTCGTTTGTATATAGATGGATGAGTGACAAATTAGTCCTACTCCTTATAGCATTCGACAACATCCGGCGTTTATGACGTTTGTTGTCATCTTTCTTATATAATGGATAAAAAAAAGCAAACTCTTGCCTGTGTTCCTCTTTTCTCCATTGTTCAAACATTTCTAAGAAATAGGATCTCCGATTATCCATTGTAGCTCATTTCCGTAATCGGTTCTATCCTCATCATATAAACACATGCATCAATTATACTTCGAAGCGACCTGTTCCGACAACATCCAGCGGTGATATTTCCACAAACAGACAAATGTCCGCCTCTGAAGCGAACGGTTCATGCGCGGCGGGAGCTTTTTTTGCTATACTGGATGCATGATTTTCTTCATATAGAAAGGAAAGAATCCGAAATGACAGTCAGACGCTATCAACTAGGCGATGAAGCACAAATACAGACCCTGTTTACGAAAACGTTCCATCAGGAGCGCCCGCTCGATGCATGGGAATGGAAATTCAAACAGAACCCTAAACATAAAGAACCGTTCATCCTCGTCTTCGAGGAGGAAGGGAAAATTCTCGGTCACATCAGTCTCTGGCTGATGGATGCCTATATCAAAGGCGAAGTCACGACGGTCGGGATCCGTGTCGATACGATGGTCGATCCCGACGCCCGCGGGAAAGGCGTCTATAAGAAGCTGAACGACGCTCTCCTCACCGAAGGGAAGAAAGCCGGCATCGAGTACTTGTACGGTTTTCCTGCACCGAAGGCGAAGGGTCTCTTCCTCCGTTACACGGGCGCGACCCATCTGACCGATATGCCGCGCTGGATGTACGTCCAGAAGCCGCTGCACCTGCTTTCCACCAAGTTCAAGCCGCTGAAGGCCGTGAAATCGCTGGACGGCCTCTATACGAAGCTCCGTTCTCCGAAGGGACAGTTGGACGGCTATGAGAAAAAAGAAATCACCCGCTGTGACGAAGCGTTCGACCGCCTCGCGGAACAGACGAAGCACATGGCGGACGGGCTGGTCGTCCGGGACAGTGCCTACTTGAACTGGCGCTATTTCGACCATCCGACGAAAACGTATAAAATGATTGCTCTGTATAAGGAAGGCGAGCTGAAGGGCTATGTCATCACACACCAAAGCGAAGGGTCGTTTACGAACGGTCTCTTGATCGACTGGCTCGGTGTCGATGAACATGTGTGGCCGGTGCTGCTCGATCAGGCGCTGCTGGAGCTGAAGCATGCGGATGTCGTCCAATCCTGGGCGCTGCCTCTTACGTTCGCCGCCGGCATCCTGAAAGCGAAGGGCTTCGTCCACAAAGACAGTCCGATGCCGCTCGTCGGAAAAGACCTCCACCCGCGGACGGAAGAAATGAACGACCAGACGAAGTGGTACATCACCCCGGGGGATGTCGATTCGTATTAATCGGTTTGTAATCCACTCCCAATAACTTTTGGCACGAAGGTATCATCATAAAAAACCCCCTCGGTTCATTCAAGGGGGTATCTTATCGATATGGAGAGGACCGGGCTCCGGGAAATGGGACGCTTTCCACGGGGCGGCCGCTGAGCCTCCTCATCGCATTCGCTCTTCCGGGGTCTCACCTATTCCGCTAATCCCGCTGGAGTCTGCCCATTTCCCTCCGCCCTTTGCTGAAATTAGCGTTCCATAATTAGATACAAACGCTGAGTGGGACTTCTGCGGGTGATTTCTTTCGTTAGAACCCCTCGCGGAAGAACATCTAAAAATGTAGAAGCCAAAAACACCGAATCGAAATCGATTCGGTGTTTTTATACTTCTAATAAAAGGGAGAAAAGTAAGACGGCACTCCCATCACCCTGACACTCACCAGCTGTTGATCGGAGGGGAAGGCGGAGACTCCTGCGGGAAAAGCGAGACAGGAGAGACCCCGGAAGAGCGGAGCTCTGAGGAGGCTCGCCGACCGCCCG
>NZ_ANPF01000023.1:0-46010 GCF_000328325.1 Halobacillus sp. BAB-2008
CACCCGTCAAGTTATGATAAATATCATCAGCCAGGAATGGTGTATATGGTGCCATCAATTGGCTTAGCTGTACCAATACTTCGTGAAGCGTATGGTAAGCGGCCTTTTTGGACTCTGTCATTCCCTCTTCCCAGAAACGATCACGGGAACGACGGATATACCAGTTACTGACCTCATCAATGTACTTCTCCAGCGCTTTCGCTGCTTTTGTAAAGTCATAAGCATCCAAAGCTTCATTGACGACAACCGTCACACTGTTCAGGCGGGAAAGCACCCAGCGGTCAAGAAGGGTTTTCTCTCCTGTTTCCTTTTCGTTATATTCGTAGCCGTCGATGTTCGCATACAACGTGTAGAATGCGTGTGTATTGACAAGTGTATCGATAACTTTCGATTTCGCCTCAATGACGACACGTTCCGAGAAGCGCTTGTTGTTCCAAGGTGCACTATCAGCAAGCAGCGCCCAACGGAAAGCATCCGCTCCGAACTTATTGACAATATCCATCGGGTGAAGGGCGTTCCCTTTACTTTTCGACATCTTACGGCCTTCCTCATCCAGGATGTGACCAGTGGAGAGGACGCGTTTGTACGGCGCTTTACCTGTGAACAGAGTGGATACAGCGAGCAGACTGTAGAACCAGCCGCGTGTCTGGTCAATTCCCTCACAGATGACATCAGCAGGGAACTGCTTCTCAAATTGATCTTTGTTCTCGAACGGATAGTGCTGTTGTGCAAACGGCATAGAGCCACTGTCAAACCAAACATCAATGACTTCCGGCACACGGTTCATCGTCCCGTTACACTTCTCACATGTCAATTGAACGCGGTCCACGTACGGTTTGTGAAGCTCTACATCCCCGATATCACCAATTGCTTTTTCTTGAAGATCTGCCTGGCTGTTCGGAGCATATTGGTGATCGCAGGAATCACAGATCCAGATTGGAAGCGGTGTTCCCCAGAAACGGTTACGGCCGATGTTCCAATCCACCATATTCTCAAGGAAGTTACCGAAACGACCATCCTTGATATGCTCTGGATGCCATTCGACCTGCTGGTTATTCTCCAGGAATTTATCCTTCATTTCTGTCGTTTTAATAAACCAGCTCTCGATTGCATAGTAAAGCAACGGAGAGTCGCAGCGCCAGCAGTGCGGATAGCTGTGCTCATATTTCTCTTTATGGAAAAGAAGACCTTCATTGGCCAGGTATTTGACGATATCAACATCGCAGTCTTTAACGAAACGACCTTCAAATGGAGGTACATCCTCCGTATAACGTCCTTGACCATCAACAACGTTGAAGAAGGACAAGTTGTGTTCTTTCACTAAGTTGTAGTCATCTTCTCCGTAGGCAGGAGCGATGTGAACGACACCCGTACCGCTTTCCGCGTTAACGAAGCCCGCTTCCACTACGAAGTGTCCTCGTTCCGGCTTCACAAACGGAAATGGTGCATGATATTCCGTCCCAGCGAATTCGCTTCCTTTATGTTTGGAAAGAACGTTATATTCTTCCCCAAGGTTTTTCTCAGCTAATGCTTCGGCAACGATATATACTTCCCCGTTTTGTTCCGCTTTGATATAGTCCAAATCCGGATGGACGGCAAGCGTCACGTTGGCAGGAAGCGTCCACGGAGTCGTCGTCCAACCAAGGAAGAACTCATTCTCGGACCCTTTGACTTTGAATTTCGCCGTGGCCGAAAGGTCTTTGACGTCTTCATATCCTTGTGCTACTTCATGAGAGCTCAATGTCGTCTGGCAGCTAGGGCAGTAAGGCGTTACACGGTGACCCTTCGTCAAAAGGTCCCGTTTATGAAGATCACTCAGGATGTTCCATACGCTCTCGATATAACGGTTTTGCAAGGTAACATATGGATCATCCATATCAAGCCAGTATCCAATTGATTCTGTGAATTCACGCCATTGCTTTTCATAGTTGAAGACACTCTTCTTACACTCTTCAATGAATTTCTCTACTCCGTATTCTTCGACCTGCTGCTTTCCGGAAATACCCAGTTGTTTCTCGACTTCGAGTTCTACCGGGAGACCGTGGGTATCCCACCCGCCTTTACGAAGGACCTGATAGCCCTGCATCGTTTTATAACGGCCGATGAAGTCTTTGATGACACGGCCGAGGACGTGTCCGGCGTGCGGAAGACCATTCGCTGTCGGAGGTCCTTCATAAAAGACAAACGTCTCGTTTCCTTCCCGTTCACTCATAGAGCGACGGAAGACATCTTCCCTGTTCCAATAATCTTTGACGCGATTCTCACGGTCGAGAGCCGCTTCTTTCGTATTAACACTACGCATTCCTTCCACCTCTTACCCTTTTTTTATTTAACATGACAATCCCTAACCAGAAGCGTATGACCAATATAAGAAAGCATTAAAAAATCCGCCCCTGCTTCTACTAGAAAAACAGGGACGGATTGGAATCCGCGGTACCACCCATATTCCGCAAGTATACTTGCGGCACTCGGTAATCACAACGGGTAACGGTCGTCTGCCGGTCCTGCTTACTCTGAACATTTCTGCAGTACTTCTCGGAGATGATCTTCAGCTGAACCTGCCATCGCTTCCCACCAGCCAGCGACTCTCTAAAGGCAGCATATCACGCCTACTCTTCTCGTCAACGAATTATACGTATCTTCTCCATATAGTACATGGGAATCTTTCGGATGTCAAAAGGTTGTTCCTCCCATCATCGCCCACTTTTCCCGATCCTATACCTGCGGCAGAATAAGCATTTCTTATTCCCCTCCATAATAAAACGGTATTACCAGCCTCTGTTTTATTCTTATACAATAAATGTAATCAAATGAATATAGAAAGAAGGAATGAAGATGACAGAGGACAGAAAAGACCGGGTAAAAAGAAACTTCACGCGTAGTAGAGAATCGTATGTACAAAGCAAGACGCATAATAATGCTGGTGACTTACAGGAGTTAATTCATCAACTCTCTCCCCTTCGTTCGTGGAAAGTGCTAGATATTGCAACCGGAGGCGGCCATGTAGCAAGGACCTTGTCTCCATACGTCCAGACCGTCTATGCCACCGACCTTACGAAGGCGATGCTCGAGAACACAGCTTCTCACTTGCAGCACCTGGAAAATATTGAGTATATCGTCGCAGATGCCGAACAGCTCCCTTTCCTCGATGAAAGCTTTGATGCCGTCACATGCAGGATTGCCGCCCACCACTTCCCTGAACCGCTGTCTTATATTAAAGAGTGTTATCGGGTATTGAAGCCGGGCGGTACGTTTCTGATGATCGATAACACGGCTCCGGATAAGGAAGAGCTTGACCGTTTCTATAATACGTTTGAACAATGGAGAGATGACAGCCACGTCCGGGCCTGGAAAATATCCGAGTGGAAGCAATGGCTCCTTCATGAGGGCTTCCTCATTAAGAAAGAAAGCCTTAAACAAAAAAACCTTCCTTTCCGTGACTGGGTGGAACGAACGTGTTCGGATCGTTCCATTCAGAATCAGGTAGAAGCTTATATGATGACGGCCCCCGCCTCTACTAAGCAGTACTTCTCCATCCAAACATCGGAAGGTCATGTCGATTCTTTCTCCATTGACGAATGGATGGTTGTCGGAGCAAAAAGTTCCTGACAGTGTATAAACTTCCTCCTCCTAGGAAAAATAAGCGGAGTATTGATGACTAGTGAGGTGGGATTGGAATGGATGTCGTTGTAATGGCCAGAGCCTTGTTCGGAACGTCGCTTGGGTTTCACATCATCTATGCGACGATCGGGGTCGGGCTGCCAGTCATGATCATCATCGCAGAAGTGCTTTACTTTATAAAGAAAGATTCTGACTACGCATTGATGGCACGCAGGTGGACAAAAGGATTCGCGATTCTTCTCGCTGTTTCCATCGCCTCCGGGACAATTGTCGGTGTCATGATTTCTTTGCTGTTCCCTGATTTCATGGAGATTGTCGGGCAGGTAATTGCCTTGCCGTTCCAAATGGAAATCTTTGCGTTTCTTATTGAAGCAGTATTCATGTCGATCTATTTGTATGCAGCGGACAGACTCCCGCCTTCCTTAAGACTTACCAGTATTATATTCGTAGCTCTTGGAGCGACCGCTTCAGCGATTCTCATCACAGACGTGCATGCGTGGATGAACACTCCAGCCGGCTTCCGTATTACACCGGACGGCGAAGTGACGGATGTGGACACATGGGCGGCCTTCTTCAATCCGAGTTTCGGAGTGACCGCGATTCACACGACCCTATCCGCTTATATGACCGTAGCTTTCTTAGTAGCTTCCATTGCCGCTTTGCGTCTCATGAGGAAAAACATTTCATTAAAAGAACGAAAATACCATAAGAAAGCGCTGATGATCGCCATCTACTTCGGTGCTCTTACTTCTCTCGCCACAGCGATTAACGGACACGAAACAGCCCAAGTATTATATGAAAATAATCCACGCAAGCTTGCAGCAGCAGAAGGTTTGTTTGAAACGACCCGCTATGCACCGCTTTCGATCGGTGGATATACATCGGCAGCTGAAGAGCGGGTCAAATATGCCATTGAAATACCCGGCGGTCTAAGTTTTCTTGCAGGAGACCGATTTGACACGGAAGTCATGGGATTGAACGAATGGCCGGAAGAATTGTGGCCCCCTTTATACGTCCACATCCTTTTTAATGTCATGGTGGGAATCGGCAGCGTCTTGATATTTGTAGCGATGATCGCCCTTTTCTGGAAGCATGTTCTCAAGCGGGAGTTCCCGAGCTGGCTTCTCGCTTTGTTCGTCGTAAGCGGTCCCCTTGCGATGATTGCAATTGAAAGCGGTTGGTGCTTCAGCTGTATAGGAAGACAACCTTGGACCATTACCGATGTACTCCGGACCGGGGATGCGGCGACAAAATCCAGCAGTGTCGGATTTCTGTTCTATTTATTCATTACGCTCTATATCACCCTGTTGTTCGTCACCGGCTTCGTCCTTCGTTATTATTTCAAGAAGCATCCAGTGACCAAAGATCTGGAACCTTCAGAAACCACTTAGAAAGGAGAGGGATGAGTAATGGAAGCATCTACATTGGCGGTTACTATCTTATGGAGTTTACTATTTGTCTACGCTATGCTGGGTTCCCTCGACTTCGGGGCCGGTTTCTGGGGAATGATTTACAGTAAGAGCAGGCAAACCGGCGCCTCTCAGATTGCCAACCGGTTCTTATCACCGACATGGGAAGTAACCAACGTTTTTCTCGTCATTTTCGTTGTCTCCGTTGTAACCTTCTTCCCATTTGCAACGACGCTCTTAGGAAGTATTCTGCTCGTCCCGGTCGCTCTGGGTATTTTGCTCTTGACCATCCGAACGACGTTCATGGTTTTTCAGCACCATACCGATCGATTTAAGAATACGCTTCGTATCACATCGGGATTCACAGGGTTGATCATTCCGGCGCTGCTCGTCAGTATCCTCCCTATCACATTAGGAGGATTCATCGACTTCGATAATGATTACCCCCGCCTCCATTATGGAGAGCTTCTGTCCCACCCTACTTTATATATGCATATCGCTTTCGGGTTGACGACGGAATTATTCATCTCGGCCGTCTTCTTGATGGATTATGCAAAAGAGGCAGACGATTGGAAGGCGTATCACACGTTCCGGAAGCATGCCATTTGGCTTGGACCGGTCAGTATTGCCGTGGCCATGTTGACCATCGGTACCTTCCCGGAAGAGGCGGCATGGATCGTTGACAATATCCAGGCGAACTGGTTTACGTTCGGATTATCTGTTCTTTTCTTCCTGATCGGCTATACATTTTTGTTCATCCGCCGGAAGAATGGACAGCGTGGACTATCACGACTTGCCGTCCTTGCGATCATCATTCAATACGGCATCGCTATCTATGCCTATGGCAATGCGCACCTCCCCTATCTGATTTATCCTGATTTGACTATAGAAGAAGGATTCACAAATCCGGACATCTTTTATCAGATGCTTGTCGTCTACGGTATTGGATTCGGAATTCTGATTCCTGCTTTCATCCTGTTCTGGCGCTTGTTCCTGAAAGACCGCCGTTACTTGAAACAGGAATAGAAGAGCGGCAGCTTAAGCTGCCGTTCTTTTTTATATCGTTATCCTTAGGACCGTACGGGGTACATAGAGACAAAGAGAGGTGAAACTATGAAGAAGTTGACCAATCAATACTTAGAGGAAGCAATCGAAGACAGCAAACCGTACGCTTCCCATGGAAATGTCAATATGACCATTCCTCATTTCGATGAAACAATCAAAGATCACTTAAGTGTTTCCATCCTCACAACACACGGGGAGTCCTATTCCGCCGGTGGAGACAATCAGCACATTCCTATGCAGAGCACTTCCAAAATCATCGGCCTCATGCTTGCCCTCCAGGATTTCGGGAAAGACCGCGTCTTCCAAACCGTAGGAATGGAACCGATGGGTGATTTCTTCAACTCGATCAGTCAACTGGAATCACATGTGAACCACAAACCGTTTAATCCAATGATCAACGCAGGAGCTATTGCTGTCGCCTCTCTCATTAAGGGGCAGAATACGGAAACCCGCTTCGACCGGTACCTTACTTTCCTTCGCCGCATCACAAGTAATGATCAGCTGGAGATGAGTGAAGAAGTCTACGAAGCAGAAATAGGCAACGGAGCAAGAAACCGATCTCTCGCATACTTTATGCAAAGCAACGGGACACTCGTGACAGATGTAGAAGAAGCACTCGACCTTTACTTCCGAATGAATGCAGTCATGATGTGCTGTACAGACTTCGCGAAGGTAGGACTCTTTCTGGCAAAAGGCGGCGAAGACCCCGCAAGCGGAGAGCGGCTGATCCCACCCCACCATCTTCGGACTGTGAAGGCGATCATGATGACTTCCGGCATGTACAATTCATCCGGCCACTATGCAGTAGAAGCAGGGTTCCCCTGCAAAAGCGGTGTATCCGGCAGCATCATCGGTTCCGTCCCCGGCCGGATGGGAATCGGTGTCGTCGGGCCTGCCATTGATAAGAAGGGGAACAGCACAGCCGGCGGAGCCTTAATCAAAAAATTGTCCAAAGATCTCGGCTTAAATATGTTCGGGGTGGAAAATACAGATGCAGAGGAGGAACATAATGGCGTTTGACTACGATCTTGATTTCGACCATATCAATTTCAAAGAAAACCCGGAAAAGTACCGGGTCGGTAAAGGAGAGCAGGGGGTCCTCCTTGTCGAGCCTTACAAGAGTGAGATCCTGCCGAATTGGCGATTCAAAACACCGGAAATTGCTAAAGAATCTTCCGAGAAGATATATGAGCAATTCCTTGAATATAAGAAAGCAGAAGATATTGTAGGTATGGATATGGCCCGTAAATTCCTCCAGATGGGATACACACGCTCCAGACGATACGCCAATTATAAAGGCGGAAAAAAGTACGGCGATGACGGTAAGGTGAACGAACGGCAGATCGATGAAGAAAAAGCGGAATCGGCACGCATCTTTGAAGAAAAATGGAAGCTGGTGCGTGAAGATGAAGAGTATCTGAAGCAAAAAAGGAGACACCAAGAAAAATACGGATAAAAGTAAAAAATTTCTACAAGGTATATTGTCAAAAGTTTCTGAGTAGTGTAAAGTAGTCAACAACATTTACATTTATACAATTGAATCTCTTATCAAGAGAGGCAGAGGGACTGGCCCTGTGAAGCCTCAGCAACCCCTGGTCTAACCAGAAAGGTGCTAACTCCAGCAAGTTGTCTATTCAACTTGGAAGATAAGAAGAAGAACGGAAACGTCAAAGTCTTCTTATCTAAGAAGGCTTTTTTTATTTATATACAAGATTACTAGAAATGAGGAATGTTCACATGTGTCCGCACACTGATACTAAATTCGTCCAAACTGGAAACCAGAAAGAAGAGCCCACAGGCGCGATAAATCCCCCTGTTTATTTCTCTACCGCATACCGTCATCCCGGCTTAGGGGAATCCACAGGCTTCGATTATACCCGGACAGGAAACCCGACCAGGCAGGCTCTGGAGAAGTCCATTGCTGATATCGAAGGCGGCGAAGCCGGGTTCGCCTTCAGTTCCGGAATGGCTGCCATCCAAACGGCCCTTTCTCTATTTAAGCAAGGGGACGAAATTATCGTTTCAGAAGATCTATACGGCGGGACATACCGACTCTTCGAGCATATGAAAGAAC
The DNA here is from genome assembly GCF_000328325.1 of Halobacillus sp. BAB-2008. Taxonomy (NCBI): domain Bacteria; kingdom Bacillati; phylum Bacillota; class Bacilli; order Caryophanales; family Bacillaceae; genus Halobacillus; species Halobacillus sp. BAB-2008. Next base: position 8,170 of record NZ_ANPF01000023.1, read on the forward strand.
GCTACGGCCTGAATTTCCACTACTGTGACAGCAAAGAGCTGGATAATTTGACTGCTTACATCAACGATCAGACCAAAGCCATTTACATTGAAACACCGACAAATCCACTAATGCATACAACAGATATCCGAGAGGTATCTAAACTGGCAAAAGCACACGACCTGCTTTTGCTTGTCGATAACACGCTCTATACTCCCGTCCTGCAAAAACCGCTGGAAGAAGGGGCGGATGTCGTCATCCACAGCGCAACCAAATATCTTGCGGGTCACAACGACGTACTTGCAGGTATTCTTGTCAGTAAAGGAAAACAGGTCAACGAAACGCTGGAGTTCCATCAGAATACATCCGGCGCCGTCCTTTCCCCACTTGATTCGTGGCTGCTTATGCGCGGAATGAAGACCCTTCCGCTGCGAATGAGGCAGCATGAAACAAACGCGAAAGCCGTTGTGGATTATTTAAAAGAGCACCCTGCGGTAACAGACGTCTTCTATCCGGGGCGAGGCGGAATGATTTCTTTCCGTCTGCAGCATGAGCAGTGGATCGACCCGTTTCTGCGCAGCCTGAACTTGATATGTTTTGCAGAAAGTCTCGGGGGGGTTGAAAGCTTTATTACGTATCCGGCTACACAAACGCATGCGGATATACCGGAAGAAATCCGCACGGGATACGGAGTATGCAACCGTCTGCTTCGGTTCTCTGTAGGAATTGAGCACATCGATGATTTACTGGAAGATTTGGAACAGACCTTGAGCAGCTTACTGAAGGAGGAGATTGCACAATGACCGACCATTCCATTCAAACCCGTCTACTGCACAGCGATTATAAATTTGATCCGCAGACAGGTGCCGTCAGTGTTCCAATTAACCAAGCATCCACGTTCCACCAGCAGGATTTCGATCAACCGGGCGACTATGATTACAGTCGTTCCGGCAATCCGACACGAAAAGCCTTGGAAGACACGATCGCCGGGCTGGAGAGCGGCACCCACGGCTTCGCCTTCGCATCCGGCATGGCCGCTATTTCCACCTCTTTCATGCTTTTATCGCAAGGGGATCACATCGTCATTACAGAAGATGTGTACGGGGGTACGTTCCGCATGGTCACCAACGTGCTCGATCGATTTGGGATCGATCACACATTTGTCGATATGACAGACTTGGATGCAGTGGCACGAGCCATCCAACCGAACACGAAGGTTCTTTATATTGAGACACCATCCAATCCCACCTTAAAGATCACTGATATACAGGCGGTAACGAAGCTCGCAAAAGCCAATGAATGTTGGACGTTTGTAGACAACACCTTCATGACACCGGCCCTCCAGCGGCCGTTAGAATTAGGTGCCGATCTTGTCCTTCACAGCGCTACAAAATTTATTGCAGGCCACAGTGACGTCGTAGCTGGTCTCGCTGTTACCGGCTGCCCTGAAATTGCTGAACGTTTAGGATTTTTGCAGAATTCATTCGGATCGATCTTGGGCGCACACGATTGTTGGCTCGTGCTTCGCGGCCTTAAGACGCTGCACACACGACTCACCCAGTCTTCCCGCTCGGCGGAACTAATTGCAGAGCAGCTGCAGAAGCATCCGTTGATTGAAGAAGTGTACTATCCAGGGTTCTCCTGTCATCCGGGCAGTTCCACCCACTCCTACCAAGCGGATGGTGCGGGAGCGGTACTTTCTTTTCGATTAAGAGATGAAGATGCGGTCCGACAATTCACCAAAGCGGTACAAATCCCTGTCTTTGCGGTGAGTCTCGGAGCAGTAGAATCAATTCTCTCCTATCCTGCACGCATGTCTCATGCTGCCATGCCGAAAGCAGAACGGGAAAAGCGCGGCATCACCGATGGACTGCTCCGCCTATCCGTCGGATTGGAAAACCCGGAAGAGCTGCTGACTGATTTCTATCAAGCACTCAAACAGATTCAACCATATGCATTTACTACGAATGGGAGGCCGAGCCATGAACTTACGTGAAGCATTACAGAACAAAACATTGATCGGTGATGGTGCTATGGGCACCCTCCTCTACTCCTATGGTATTGATCGCTGCTTCGAAGAACTGAACCTCTCTCATTCTGAAGAAGTTCTAAACGTTCACCGCGCCTATGTGAATGCCGGTGCAGATGTTATTCAGACAAATACCTATGGAGCAAACTATATTAAACTGACACGCTACGGGCTGCAGGAACAAGTAAAAGAGATTAACACTGCTGCCGTACGACTTGCAAAACAAGCGGCTCATGAAGGAACCTATGTGGTCGGAACGATCGGCGGAATACGTGGTGTCCAGAAGCAGAGCTTCAGCCTGGAAGAAATCAAACGCAGCTTCCGCGAACAGCTTTATTGTTTATTGTTTGAAGAAGTGGACGGCCTTCTCCTGGAGACGTATTACGACTTGGAAGAGTTGAAGGCAGTGCTGGAGATTGCACGAAAAGAAACCGATCTGCCTATTATTGCGCAGGTGTCCATGCATGAAGCCGGCGTTCTCCAAGAAGGCACCTCCTTATCCGACGCCCTTCAGCAATTAGAACAGCAGGGAGCTGACATTATCGGGGTGAACTGCCGCCTCGGTCCTTATCACATGATTCAATCTTTGGAAGACGTTCCCCTTCCCGATAAGGCCGTCCTGTCCGCCTACCCGAACGCTAGTCTCCCTGCTTTCCAGGATGGAAGATTGGTCTATGCGACCGATCCGAATTACTTTGAGAAAAGCGCAAAGTCCCTCTACCAACAAGGAGCCCGTTTGATCGGAGGGTGCTGCGGAACAACCCCTGAACATATCGAGGCGATTGCAGCTGCAGTAAAAGGGAAAGAGCCGATTCGAAAGAAGGAAGTTCCTGTTAAACAAGGGAACGGTGTATCCTTGTCCTCACCGGAAAAGAACTTGGAGCATTTACATGAACGCGCCAAAAGAGGAAGGTCCATCATTGTCGAGCTCGATCCTCCTAAGAAACTGAACACGGATAAGTTCCTTGAAGGAGCAAAAGCGCTTCAGGATGCGGGTGTTGACTCCATTACGCTTGCTGACAATTCCCTTGCATCACCGAGGATCAGCAATGATACGATGGCATCGATTATCAAAACCAAGTACGGCGTTGATCCGCTCGTCCATATCGCCTGCCGGGACCGGAACCTGATCGGCCTCCAGTCCCACTTAATGGGTCTGCATACGCTCGGCATTCAGCAGTTGCTTGCTGTGACAGGCGATCCTACGAAAATCGGCGATTTCCCTGGTGCAACATCGGTCTATGATTTATCGTCCTTCGACTTGATCCATTACATCAAGCAGCTCAACAAAGGGATCTCCTTTTCCGGAAAATCACTGGGCGAACGTACTTCCTTCTCTGTCGCTGCAGCCTTCAACCCGAACGTACGGAACTTGAACAGGGCAGTCGGAAGAATGGAAAAGAAAATGAAATACGGTGCAGACTACTTCATCAGCCAGCCTGTATTCAATCATGAGCAGATCGTAGAGGTTTACGAAGCAACGAAACATATTGAAGCTCCCATCTACATCGGTATCATGCCGTTAACAAGCGCACGGAATGCAGAATTCCTCCATAATGAAGTGCCTGGAATTCAGCTGTCTCCTGAAATTCTTGCGAGAATGGAACAAGCAGGAACCGACAAAACACAAGCTCAGGCCGAAGGCATCAGCATTGCAAAATCATTAATAGACACCGCTATGGATTTGTTTAACGGCATTTATTTAATTACTCCATTTCTGCGCTACGAAATGACTGTAGAATTAACGAATTACATTAAAGAAAAGACCGCACAACGGGAAAGGAAGGTTACTGATGGCATCCACTTGGTTTGAACGACAGCTGGAGAAACGCATCCTGATTCTTGATGGAGCCATGGGCACAATGATTCAAGATGCTGATTTATCCGCAGAAGACTTTGGCGGAGAGGCCTACGAGGGCTGCAATGAATACTTGAATTTGACGTACCCTGATCTGTTGGAGAAGATTCACACCCAATACTTGGAGGCTGGTGCCGATATCATCGAGACGAACACTTTCGGAGCGACTGACCTCGTTCTTGATGAGTATGATCTGGGGCATCTGGCTGAAGAAATAAATATCGCCGCCGCAAAAATTGCGAGGAAAGCTGTCGACCGCTTCTCATCGGAAACCAGTCCCCGATTTGTTGCAGGCGCAATGGGACCCACGACGAAGACACTCTCCGTCACGGGAGGCACTACTTTCGATGTGCTTGCCAAAGGATATGAGGAGCAGGCGCGAGGACTTATCAAAGGCGGCGTCGACCTCCTGCTTTTAGAAACGTCTCAGGATATGCTCAACGTCAAAGCCGCATTCGTCGGTATAACGAAAGCAAGTGAAGCTACGAATACGAAGCTTCCTCTTCTGATTTCCGGAACGATTGAACCGATGGGAACCACCCTTGCCGGGCAGAGCATCGAGGCATTTTATCTCTCCCTTGAGCATATGAACCCTGTCGTCGTCGGACTCAATTGTGCGACCGGTCCGGAATTCATGCGTGATCATCTGCGGTCTCTGTCTGATCTTGCTACTTCTGCGGTAAGCTGTTATCCGAATGCAGGGCTTCCCGATGAAGAAGGGAATTATCACGAAACGCCTGAATCACTCGCCCAAAAGGTCGCTGGTTTCGCCGAAAAAGGCTGGCTGAACCTTGTCGGCGGATGCTGCGGAACAACCCCGGACCATATCCGGGCCATTGCCGATGCCGTACGACCGTATCAACCGAGAGAACGAAAGGATTCCCATCCGCACGCCGTCTCTGGAATAGAGCCGATGATTTATGACGACCCTGCCGACCGTCCCATCTTGGTCGGAGAACGGACGAACGTTATCGGCTCCCGTAAGTTCAAACGTTTGATTGCAGAAGGAAAATTCGAAGAAGCGTCCGAGATCGCCCGTGCCCAGGTTAAGAAAGGTGCCCAGGTCATCGACATCTGTCTCGCAGATCCGGACCGCGATGAAGTGACAGATATGGAAGCCTTCATGAAGGAAGTCGTCAATAAAGTAAAGGTACCACTCGTCATCGACTCCACCGATGTTAAAGTTATTGAAAAAGCACTGAAATATTCCCAAGGGAAAGTCATCATTAATTCAATCAACCTGGAGGACGGAGAAGAACGCTTTAAAGAAGTACTCCCACTTGTCAAACAGTACGGTGCAGCTCTCGTCGTCGGAACGATCGATGAAGTCGGAATGGCTGTTACAGCGGAGAGAAAGCTGGAAATCGCTAAGCGTTCGCACGACATCCTCGTAAAAGAGTATGCCATCGATCCGCGCGATATCATTTTCGACCCGCTCGTCTTCCCTGTCGGTACAGGAGATGAACAATACATCGGTTCTGCCGAGGCAACCATAGAAGGCATACGACTGATCAAAGAACAACTACCCCTTTGTCAGACCGTCCTTGGCGTAAGTAATGTCTCCTTCGGTCTGCCTCCTGTCGGAAGAGAAGTCCTAAACGCGGTTTATTTATACCACTGTACAAAAGCAGGACTGGATTACGCGATCGTGAATACCGAAAAGCTGGAAAGGTTCGCTTCCATCAATGAGGCGGAAATCAAGCTTGCAGATGAGCTTCTCTATCAGACGAACGAGCAGACTCTCGCCGCATTCACAGCCTTCTACCGCGGGAAGAAAAAAGAAAATAAAGTACCGACATCGACGATGACATTAGCAGAACGACTCGCGCACTATGTCGTAGAAGGAACGAAAGAGGGATTAATTCCAGACCTGGAATTGGCACTCGCTGAATATCCAACGCCTCTGGATGTAATTAACGGGCCTTTGATGGAAGGAATGGCGGAAGTAGGCCGCCTCTTTAATGATAACCAACTGATCGTCGCGGAAGTGCTGCAGAGTGCAGAAGTCATGAAGGCATCTGTCGCTTTCCTCGAGCCTCATATGGAGAAGGGGGACTCCTCCAACAAGAAAGGAAAAGTGCTGCTCGCCACCGTAAAAGGAGACGTGCACGACATCGGCAAGAACTTGGTAGAGATCATATTGAGCAACAATGGGTTTGAAGTAGTCGACCTGGGTATTAAAGTCACTCCAGTCGAACTGATTGAGCAGATCAAGCGGGAACAGCCGACGATCATCGGTTTATCCGGATTGTTGGTCAAGTCGGCTCAGCAGATGGTGTTAACGGCTCAGGACTTGAAGCAGCAGAACATTTCTCTTCCTATACTTGTTGGCGGGGCTGCACTTTCACGGAAATTCACCCATACGAAGATATCACCGGAGTATGAAGGGCCCGTCTTGTATGCCAAAGACGCCATGGACGGATTGTCCATTTCCAACCAGTTGAGTGATGAGAAAAAACGACTTCCGTTTCTTGACGATCATGCGCAGAAACAGGCCGCTGCCCTATCCAAAGCAGCCGAGGCACAGGCGCAGGGAAACACGGCAACAGCGGTAGCAACAAAACCTAAGTCGACGGTTTCCTCATCGGTTCCAATCTATCACCCGCATGATTTCAACAAGCACATCATAAGGAATCATCCAGTAGCACATATTGAGCCTTATATAAATATGCAGATGCTGATCGGCCACCACCTTGGATTAAAAGGAAGGTTCTCGAAACTAATCGAAGAGAAAAATGAGAAAGCCCTCCACTTAAAGAGCGTGGTCGACGGCCTGCTTTCAAAAGCGAAAGCGGAAGCCTGGGTCCAGCCCGCCGCCATGTATAAATTCTTCCCAGCGCAATCGGACGGGGACGATGTCCTGATTTACGACCCGGAGAATCCAGGACGTATCATTGAACGCTTCTCCTTCCCCCGCCAGGAGAAAGCACCATACCTGTGTCTGGCTGACTATTTAAGACCAGTATCGAGCGGGGAAATGGACTATGTCGGCTTTTTCGCTGTAACAGCAGGTAAAGGCATTCGTAAGCGGGCAGCCGCATTGAAAGATGAAGGGAAATACTTGGAGAGTCATGCCGTGCAGGCACTCGCCCTGGAAACGGCGGAAGGACTCGCCGAACAGGTGCACCAACTGATGCGTGATAAGTGGGGATTTCCCGATCCTACAGACTTCACCATGCAGGAACGCTTCTCGGCTAAATACCAAGGGCAGCGCTTCTCTTTCGGCTATCCTGCTTGTCCGGAACTGGAGGATCAGCGTAAATTATTCAAGCTGATTCAACCGGAGGAAATCGGAATCGAGTTGACCGAAGAATGCATGATGGAGCCGGAAGCTTCGGTTACGGCAATGGTTTTCGCCCATCCGGAAGCGCGTTATTTCAACGTCCATTAAAAATAATTAAATCCCGCAGCTTTCTTTGCTGCGGGATTTTTCATTGGGTATGTTTGTATATAACCGTACTGTAAACCTGTGATTTAGCCTTCGGATCCAAATACATGGCAGCACTGTTGACAGCAGCCATTGCTTCATTGAATCCCGATGCAATCAGCATTGTTTTGTTAGGATAAATAGCTGCATCACCGGCGACATATATTCCCTCCCTATTTGTACACATATCCGTTCCCACAGGAATCCTTCCTTTCTCGGTTGTGATCCCCCACTGTTCATATAAACTCTTATCAATTTGCAACCCTTCATATACGAGTAGATGATCGACCTTGATCTTCTCCCCATCACGTAAAGTAATGTGAGAAAGCTTATCTTCTCCATGAAGACGTTCCAGTGACTGATGGTAGTGGACATGTATACTCGATGCCTCTAGTTTCTCAACATCCCCTTCGTAAACAGCTTTGAACTTATCACCGGCATTTATCAAATGTACCTCTTCTGCACAATTTTCCAGAGCAAGTGCCCAATCAACCCCCACTCGGTTTTCGGAAACGACCGCTACGCTCTTTCCGGCATATCGCTCTAAGTGTTGAATCGTGTAATGAATACAAGTATCCGCATATTTCTCTGCTCCAGGTACTTGAAGCGGCTGCATTTCAAATGTTCCCATTCCTGCAGCAATAAGAATGGTTCGGGAATAATGCTCCCCTCCCCCTTCTTCCTTCAAAACGTAAGTACCATCGGAGAGCGCATCGATACTCGTCACTTTTACTCCTGTCACTATTTTCGGTTTCACACTTTCTGCCTGTGCCTGAACGTTGGCTACGAGATTCTCCCCGGTCACTCCCGGAAAACCGCCGACATCATATATCTTTTTCTCTGGATAAAAGAAGGAAACCTTACCTCCAACATCCGGCTGGTATTCCATCACTTTTGTCTTTAAACCCCGCATCCCGCTGTAGAATGCAGCATACAAACCAGTCGTTCCTCCTCCTACGATCGTCACGTCAAACATTTCTGCCATGATGGTCACTCCTTCTCCGTTACTCTGTTTTCATAAGTAAATAAATGAAATAAGGGGTACTGACAATGGATACGACAATCCCGACAGGAATTTCTGCGGGTGCGATGATATTCTTTCCAATTGTATCGGCAAGGACCAGAAGCAAAGCACCGATCAGACCAGCAGCCGGCAGCATGTGTTCATGCCTTGGACCGACGATCCTTCTTGCTATGTGCGGCGCTACGAGACCAAGAAAAGCAATCCCTCCGCCCGCGGCTACGCTCAGACCAGCAAGCCCTACTGCAGCGAACAGCAATTTACGTCTCTCTCTTTCCACCATTGCACCAAGTCCGATCGACATTTGATCGCCGAGGCTCAGGACATTCAGCGTCGTAGACTTATAAACGGCGTATGCTGCAACCACGACAAGGACAGGAGCAACAGCGAGGACCATTTCCCAGTTCCCCATCCATATATCCCCTGCAAGCCAGACGAGGGCTTGATTGAAGTCCTGCGGGTTCATCTTCACCTGGAAAATGACAAGTGCTGCACTAAATCCCGCATTAACACCGATTCCGACAAGCAGCAAACGGACGGGGTTGACCCCTTTCTTCCAAGCAAGCATATAAACGAGTCCAGCAGCCACGAATGCTCCGAGTAGTGCGAACACCGGCAGGATATAGATTCCGAGTCCACCGACAGACGTCATTGATTTCTGGAAGAAATAAATGTAGAGAATGACAGCAAAACCCGCTCCGGTGTTGATTCCCAACACGCCTGGATCAGCAAGATCATTCCTAGTGACCCCTTGCAGGACAGCACCGGAAATACCGAGACCTGCACCTATTACAAGTGCAAGCACCATTCCCGGCAGACGGAAGTCAAACAGAACCAGCTGCTGGCGATCGGTACCGTTGCCAAGCAGTGTCTCTAGTACATCAAGAGGAGCAATCGTCACTACACCTGTATTCAAACTGACGGCCATCGCGGCCAAAAGACCGATGACCAACACGGCCATGATGATTACATATCGCTTTTTTTTCATTACATTCCTCTCCCTTCACCGCGGGCAAGGTAGAGAAAGAAAGGAACTCCGATGCAGGCAGTAATGGCCCCGACCGGAGTCTCAAACGGAGCATTAACAAGCCTTGCCCCTATGTCTGACACCACGAGCAGCAGAGCTCCGAAGACAGCGGATACAGGGATGATCAGACGGTAGTCCGAACCGACAAAATATCGAGTGATATGAGGAATGATAAGACCTATAAAGCCGACCGTTCCAGCCACAGAGACGGCAGCTCCTGTGAGGACAAACACAACGATGACACCGAGCGTCTTAGCGACCCATACATTTTGGCCGAGACCTTTAGATACCTCTTCTCCAAGACTGAGAATTGTCACGGCGCGGGAGAGGAGAAGTGCCAGAATTAAGCCGAATGCCCCTGCGACTGCAAGAATTTGAACGGACGTCCAATTCGTTGCAGCCAAACCGCCTCCGTACCAGAAGCTCATCTGTTTTGCCACTTGGAAATGCAGAGACAGCGCAGAGGATAACGAGCTGAGCATCCCACCGACGGCAACGCCGGCTAAGGCAAGTTTAACCGGTGTCAAACCTCCCTTGGACAGAGATCCTACAAGGAACACGAGAACAACACCTAAACCGGCACCGATAAAGGAAGCAGCGGTCAGTCCCAAATTAGTGATACCAGGGAAAAATACAAGAGCAAGAATAAGCGCAAACGCCGCTCCATGAGAAACCCCCATGATAGACGGGGATGCAAGCGGATTTCTCGTCAACCCCTGCATCACTGCCCCGGAAACGGCAAGAAATGCTCCGACTAAGGCTGCCGCTGTCGTTCTCGGCAGTCTCAGCTCTCTTATCACCTGATGGCTGGTAAGGGTAGGATCGAAGTCGGTGACCGCCGCCCATACCGTCTTCCATCCGATATCTGTCACACCTGAAATAACAGATGCGAAAGCCGAAAATACTAATAATAATAGTCCGACGGCGATACAGATCGCAGCGCTCCCATAATGAGTGCGCAACCCTTCTAATTCTTTTCTTTTTCGCCCCTTCTCCTCCACGGCATTCTACCTTCTCTCTATGTAAACTCTATTATTGAGAATCATTATCATCAAACCAAGTATATAGGCAAATAGTTGAGGATTCAAGCACCACCACATTGACACTTTATTTGAAAATGATTATCATTATCGCATGAATACTTTTTTAGGAGGATGAATGAACGTGAGACGAAATAAATGGCTTGTCATGATCAGTCTGTTATTTGTACTGATTATTGTAACCGCTTGTAATAGTGACACAGAGAATGCAGAGAAGGATTCGGAACAGGAAGCAAAAGAACGTACCATGACTCATGCGATGGGGGAAACGACGATTCCTGAAAACCCGGAACGTATCCTGGCACCATATTTGGAAGATTCCTTAGTAGCTCTTGGTGAACAGCCTGTGGCTCAATGGTCTATTGGAGATTCCGTACTCGACTACTTACAGCCTGAATTAAAAGACATACCTAAAATCGGTTGGGATCTTCCGATTGAACAGACTATTGAGCAGAATCCGGACCTCATCATCTTCAGTTCCCCATCCGCACTCCAGAACGGGAGCTATGACGACTACAACAATATTGCTCCTACCTATGTGATGGAGGAAGAAACGAATGCGGACTGGCGTGCCCAGTTAACAGCAATCGGAGAAATTCTTGATAAGAAAGAGGAAGCGGAGAAGGTACTTAATGACTTCGATCAAAAAGTAGAAGATGCCAAATCTTCACTTAAAAACAGCATCGGCGACGAATCCGTTGCTTTTGTTTGGACGACAGGTGAGCAATTCTATGTCTTCGATAATACCCGGTATGCGGCGGAAATTATGTACGAAGACATGGGTATCACTCAGCCTGAATTCATAAAGAATTTACCAGAAGGAGAAGAGCAATGGAATCCGATTTCCCTGGAGAAACTCGGACAAATGGACGCTGACCATGTTTTCTTGATCGGAGCAGAAGGAGAACCAGGGCTGGAAATCCTAGAGAACAGTTCCGTCTGGCAGAACACCCCTGCTGCAAAGAGCGACCAAGTTTACCTTATGAATGAACCAAGTCATTGGACGATTGACGGTGTTATCGCTCACGAAATGACTATTGATAAAGTAGTGAATACACTAAGTAAATAACCAGTAAAAGGTGGAGCTGTTAGAAGCTCCACCTTTTTTCTTTTTCATCCTGTAAGGTATATTCTTAACCCGGAAACATTAGGCACAATGAACCACCTTTTGTCTTTTCTGAGGTTATTTTGTAAAAGATTCTAATATTGTGCAGGAAGTTCTCTATTATAGTCGAACACTATCACATGATGAACACATGAAGGGGGTTACGAAATGGCTGAAGAACAAACTAGATATTCCCGCCTGGCACAAATTACGAAGTTGATCAACACGAAGCTGGATCTGCGCGAAGTATTAGAACATGTCGTCACAGCCATCTCAGAAGAAATCATGCGATGTGACTCCGTCGGCATTTATTTACCAAGAGAAGACGGTACGTATCAAGGGTATGTCGGAAAACCGGCGCTGATCAACGGTATGACTCTCGACATGCATATCGTCGATCCGGAGCAGGATAACCTTGCTAAAGAAGTTATTGAAACAGGAAGAGCGATCTATATACCTGATACATCTAAAGATGAACGTCCAGATCAACGTGCAGTGAAAGCTTTTAAGATCAACTCCCTCCTCGTAGCACCGATCTCCTACGCAGAAGAACTCTACGGTCTTGTCTTTCTTTTCGATTATGGGACACCAATGAATTTGACAGAATCGGAGATCGAAACGGTTCAAGCCTACATTAATATGGCTGCTGTAGCCATTCGTAATGCGAACAGCCTCTCCAGGAAGGAAAGGCTGATTGCTGATAAGCAAATGCTGTTGAACGTGACCAGAGAATTATCCCACTGCTCCTCACTTCAAGAAGCACTGGATAAGTGTTTCCATTACTTGGGGGGGATTTTGAATAACCCGAATATCGGCGCCCATTTCATCGATCCGGCAGCGGAACACAACCTGCAGCCGGCAAGTCTGAGTAAAGACAGTGAGTGGACTGAGGAAGATTGGAAGAACACGCACACGAGGGTGGCGTTCAACCACAGGGAAGATGCCGTATTCCAGGAAGTTATTCAAACGAAGAAATCCATTTTCATTCCGGATGTGGACAAGGATGAACGTGTCCATCATGAGATTTGCAGGCAGTTCGGGATACGTGGTCTCTATATGATCCCACTTGTCTCTCTCGGAGAGGTGCTTGGAGCAATCGCTGTCGTCGACTTGACCGAAGAGCGTGGTGTTTATTCTGCTTCTGTACGCCAATTGGCCGAGTCCATTGTTGATGCTACAGCCCCCGTCCTTTTCAACTTGATTTATATAGAAAAGCAGGAAATGATCATCCATGAACGGACCTCGGAGCTTTCCAGCAAGAACGCAGAACTGGAAGAAGCAATCACGGAACTCAGACAGCTCAGCAGGGAGAAAGATTTAATCCTGAATTCTGCCGGAGAAGGAATATTCGGTTTGAACCTGGATGGGAGAATCACCTTTGCCAACCCTTCTGCGACAAGTCTCCTCGGGTATAAGGGGGAAAAAGAAATGATTGACCTCCCCTATTCTCACATATTTGCCTGGGAAGCTTCCGGAATGGAACCCCCGGCGGAGTTTATTGAAATGTATGAAGAGAAGCGGGACCAGCTTACACAGGATCACTTCTTCTTTACGGTAAACGGAACGATTTTTCCTGTTGAGTACGTTATTAATCCACAGAAAGAAGGTCAGAAAACGGTCGGATATGTCGTCACTTTTAAAGATGTCACGTCACGTAAGCAAATGGAAGAGAAAATTAAATACCACGCTTACTATGACAGCGTCACAAATGTTCCGAACCGCGTGCTTTTTCAAGACCGCCTCTATCAGGCATTGAGCTACGCACAATCCAACAGCCGCCCTATGGCTATTTTATTTCTCGATTTGGACCGTTTTAAGAAGATCAACGACACATTCGGACACAGCTTCGGAGATTCCGTGCTTAAAGAAGTAGCGAAACGTCTCCAGCGGGCCATCCCGAAAGAAGCCACCGTATCCAGGCAGGGCGGGGATGAATTCACCATCCTGCTTCCTGTCATAGAAGGAACGGAAGATGCAGTGATCTGTGCCCAGAAAATTCTCCGCTCTTTCGACGAACCCTTCCTTATACAAGAACAGGAAGTAGCTATGAAAACGAGCATTGGTATCAGTATTTACCCGGATAATGGGGAAAACGCGGAAACGCTGATCAAACATGCCGATGCCGCTATGTACAAAGCAAAAGGGCTGTCCGGAAATCAATTTCAGTTATTCAGCGCTGGCAGTGACACCAAAGCCATCGAGCAGATTCAATTAGAGAATGACCTCTTTAAAGCACTCCAACGAGGCGATGAATTCGAACTTCACTACCAGCCAAAATTCGATCTCCGCACAGACCAGTTGATTGGAGCTGAAGCGCTCATACGCTGGGATCATCCAAAGCTGGGACTACTGTCTCCCAGTCAGTTCATTCCGTTAGCAGAGGAAACAGGGCTCGTAACTATTCTGGGAGAATGGGTTATTGAGCAAACGTGTAAACAAATGAAGAACTGGTACGACTCCGGTCAACAGTCATTGGTCATCTCTGCCAACTTATCTCCACAGCAGATTAACCAAAAGGCCCTTGTCCCTTTTGTGGAGATGGTATTAAAAGATACCGGCCTTCCTCCTCATAACCTGGAGCTGGAGCTTACCGAAAACTTGATTATTCACAACACGGAACAAACGCTTAAAACCATAGCCGAATTGAAAAATCTCGGTGTGCAAATATCGATTGACGATTTCGGGACCGGATACTCTTCGCTCGGCTATTTAAAAGATTTCCCTGTCCACACTCTGAAAATTGATAAATCTTTCATCGATGACGTCACTACAAACCCGAACAATGCTGCTATTACTAAGACCATTATTACATTAGCAAACAGTCTTCATTTGAACGCAATTGCAGAGGGTGTGGAAAATGAAGCGCAGGCACGATTCCTGAGGGAACACGGTTGTAATTGGGTTCAGGGCTATTACTACAGCCGCCCCCTTCCGGCAGACAGATTTGAGGAAAATTTCCTTCAATTATTAAGAAATGAGGTGGATTGATATGAAAGCTGTGAAAGCCGTTATGGATTATCTCGTAAACGGTAATGTGACGCACGTGTTTGGTATACCCGCCGGTTCGGTCAACGCCTTCTTTGACGAGCTGTATGATACACCTTCCATAACTCCAGTAGTGACGAAGCACGAGGGGGCTGCTTCCTATATGGCTGCCGCCTACGCTAAATACTCCGGCTCTTTAGGCGTATGTATAGCAAGCAGCGGTCCGGGGGCAACCAACTTAGTAACAGGTGCTGCCAATGCCATGAGGGAGCACCTGCCCGTATTGTTTCTGACTGGTGCCGTCCCCGTTGATACAGTAGGTTTAAATGCGTCACAGGAATTACATGCTGATCCGATCTATCAATCCGTGACGAAGTACAGCCAGCGAGTAGACCGTGCGGAAGATCTGCTTCCTGAAATTCATAAAGCTGTGGAGATCGCCATGACCGGAGTCCCCGGGCCAGTCCACATCGCCATGCCTATCGATGTGCAGTTGGAAAGTATTGCTCCACCTTCCATCCCTTCGTTCCCGCAGCGTACAAAACTTCTTCCCCGCGATGAGTTGATTGCTGAGRCTGCTGATAAACTCGCGGATACAAAGAAAGGAATGATTTTGCTCGGGCAGGGGATAAGAGGCGCGGTTAAAGATGCTCTAGAATTAGCCGAACTTCTCCATTGGCCGTTCATCACAACGCCTCAGGCAAAAGGGTATATTCCTGAAGACCATCCGCTCCATCAGGGTGTCTTCGGATTCGCCGGTCATGAGCAGGCAAGCACACTCGTCCACGATTCTGAAGTAGAAACGATTCTTATATTAGGCAGCAGTTTGGGAGAAACCGCTACAAACAATTGGAACCCACATTTGACGAGAAACAAGTACACGATTCAGGTCGATTACGATGCGACGGTCTTTAACCGCAGATACAATGTGGACCTTCCTTTACACGGAGACCTGGATGTAACGATTTCTTCCCTGACAACCGCTTTGAAATCAGGAGATTATAATCCTGCAGAGGTTGCTGTTCCTGTTCGGGAGAAACATAGGAACGACAGAGATGAGTACAATACTCAGAATGTATTACACGCCCTCCAGGAACTACTACCCGCCTCTACAAGATTCACGATCGACATTGGCGAATTTATGTCCTATGTTATTCACCATGTGCCGGTGCGGTCTGCCGACTCTTTTGATATCAACGTCCACTTCGGTGCTATGGGAAGCGGAATAGGCAGTGCCATAGGCGCCAAGCTTGCCGATCCAGACAGGCCTACGGTAAGCATTACGGGGGATGGCTGCTTCTTCATGCACGGAATGGAAATTTTGACGGCTAAGGAATACGACATCCCCGTATTATTCATCGTCATGAATAACGCCCGGCTGGGGATGGTCCACCACGGCCACGCTCTTCAGTATAAGCGGGCGCACGAACGCTTCGGCCAAAAGCCTGTCGCTATCGCGGAGATGGCTGCCTCTATGGGTATTCCAAGTGTTCGAATAGAGACGTTGGAAGATATAGATACAGAGACCATAGCGAAAATTCTCCCTGCAGACGGTCCCTCTCTTCTTGAGATTTCCTTAGTGGATGACAACATTCCGCCAATGGGTGACAGGTAAAATTTTTGTCTTCTTTCGGGAAATAATGCCGTTTTATAAGATTGCGATTGCTTTTTAGAAGTGACCCTTCTTATGATGGAACTATCCTACCTCAGAAAAGGGTGCCTCCTATTGAAATCACTGAAACTGCTTACTGTCAGCTTTGCTGTCGGACTGTCTCTTTCCGGCTGCTCTACATTAGAGGAAGAATCAGAGACGGAACAACACACCCATGAAGAAAAAGCGATGCACGTCAACGGCGATATCCGTGAAACAACAAGTTCTGCCTCCAAGCTTCCGAATTTTTTAACAGAACAGCCCGACAACATTCAAACGATCTATGCAGCCGTACCGGCGTATCGAGGATTATTGGAATCCATGCCTTGCTACTGCGGATGTGGCGAGAGCGTCGGACATACGAGCAACTACGACTGCTTCGTCCACGCCCAAGAGGAAAGCGGTTCGATAGAATGGGACAACCACGGAACGAAATGCGGTGTTTGCCTGGAGATAGCCGCCCAAGCTATCGTCGCTTCCGAAGAAGGAAAGTCTGTAAAGGAAATTCGCTCGATCATTGACGAAACCTACAACCAAGGCTACGCAGATCCAACGCCGACGCCGGATATCTAGTGCTGTCCACACTTTTCAAAGAAAAAAAATCCGAACGCATCCGTGCGTTCGGATTTTTCAGGCTGTCGAGAAAGGGCGCCCGTCAATATTATAACCGTACTAGTCAGGCAATTTCCCCAAAATTCCATTCCTCTGTCATCTTTCCTTTAACAGCTTTTCTGGCTCTGTGTAATCGGGACTTAGCAGCGGAGAGGGAAATATTCAACTCTTGCGCAATCTCCCCTTCTGACATTTGCCGGGTTACATGGAGCTGAAAAACATCGCGGAGCTTCGGAGATAACAAGCCGACACGTTTCCTTATCCCCTCTTCCATTTGATGAAGGACGCAGGTATGTTCCACTTCCGAGAATGGGGATTCTTTGGAAGGCTGTGTCAATGCTTCTTCCAACGGAACCACCTGTGTACGTTTCTCTTTCCGGAGGTAATCAATAGCCTTCCGATGGGCAATCGTAGCCAACCAGGCACCTGCCTTGCCTTGATCCCTGATTTCTTCCCATTTCTCATGTGCTTTCATGAAAGTCTCCTGAAGGATATCCTCCGCCGCACAAGCATCCCTGGTCACTTTCAAAGCTGTATAATAAACCCTTTGGTAAAACTGTTCATACATGTCACGGAAATCCATCCTCATGTCTCTCCCTTATTCAAAGTGTTCCTTAACAAAGTCAGGAGCTTCCGCTTCCTCCATACTTAAGTACACCTTGTTCTCCGAATCTTCCCCTTTGAGATAATAGACGAAAAGGTACCCGTTCTCTCTCCAGTTTTCGTCTGCATTCATGACAGCTTCTATTTGATCCGCACCGTTCAGGGTCATCGGAGTATATCCTTCTCCTTGAAGCGCCATTGCATAGCCTTCGAAATCGTACGTGTCATATTTATCATTTCCAAGCGGATACACTTCCACTTTATCCACCATGGATGAATCAACCATTACCTCTTCATAAAGATCTTCTTCCTTCAGCCATTCCATTGTATGTTCGTAGGAAGTATAGACACTGGTAGACAAGAAGCCTCGATTCTCCATTCCGGACACCGTAAAGTCAATATTGGTTCCAAACCCTTTCGGATCAACCATTTCTTCATAAGTAAGTCCTTCCAAGTCCTTCCGCAATGCTTCAACGAAACCACTGATTTTTTCCGGATCGTACAACCTCGGCATCTCACTGCCATTCGTTACAGGATATAGATCCACCTTACCAATATTTGATATATCTGCTTGAAGAATTGGATAATGCATATTTTTATATTCTTCTGTTTCATACAATTCCTTCAAGCCTTCCGTAATCTCTTTTCTGTCCACGTAGTACTGGCGGAGCACTTCTTTGCCATTGTCCAGTTGATAACCGATAAAGAAGTCTTCCCCGGATTTTTCAAGAGGTTCGCTTTCTGCTATTAACGATTCATGGACAGCCCTCACTTGCTCAATGGCTTCCTTCGAACGGACAAACGAGTAATTGCTTCCTTCCCGCTGGGATTCTTCATATTGGTAGTAGCCGTTTCCGAAGTACACTTTCTCCACTTCCCCGGCACTTGGAATATAGGATTCATATCCCTTCCAAAGGAATGGAATGACAGCAATCATCACCGCGGTGATCAACGCATAGCCTGCCCAGCCTTTCGCATGCTTCCAGATAAAAATTCTCCAGGTCTTTTCAATTAACATGACGATCAATAAGTATCCGATCGTTCCTCCGATAACGAACCCTGCAATCATCCAGGAATGAGAATTCTGCGTCAGGCCAAAGTACATCCCTCCAAACAATGCGGAACAGAACATTGTGCCAAACTTAAAAACAGGGTGCAGGATCGGAGACGCCAAGGAATTGGAGGCAGCTTCCAGCGGTCGCTTTTTGTACAAATACAGGGCGGCAAAATAGAAAAAGACAGCCGCTGCTCCGTATATAAGCAAGCTCACATTGGCAACCGGCAGTTCCCCTGCGACTTCTCCTTCACCAGAAACATAATAGCTTCTCTCAAAGACAACGATGTCCAAAAGCGGTGAGAACTTATCCAGCGATTCATTAAGAATGACGTTTTGTGAGAAACCTTTTACAGTTGATGACAACAGGTACGAGATGAGAGCATAAAGACCTGCCGGAAGTAAAAGGAATATGTAACTCAACACTCCCTGGACAGCAGACAATCCTGTAAGCATTCCGATGAATACCGTAACGCTGAAAAACAACAGCGTTATGACAACCATTAACAGAAGCCAGTAACCCAGATTCCCCAATGTGTAATACGCACTTACATCCGCTGCAAGAGCTGTCACAAGCAGAAGAATGTAATTCAACAGAAGCGGTGCAAGCAGTAAGGAGACACCGGAAAGGATGTGATGCATAAACAATGCGGAACGTTTTACCGGGAAGCTGTGCGCAAAGTCTGCCGCTCCTCTCACTTGTATATAGCGAAATAGAAATATGGCCATCAAAACCGGAAGAAGATAAACGAAGACGACCTGGGCTTCATACAGAAAGGCTCCTTCGAACATTCCTGTGCCGTTATAGAAGTCCGGCTCCTCCTGACTCATACTCATCCACACCTGCATCGGTCCGAAAAAGAAAAGACCGAAGAAATAGACGATAGCAATCCAGCCGACGTTCCGGTAATCCTGCTTAATAATTTCCCGGTTAAACGAGGATGTTTTCAAAGGCATATCCTGCACCTCCCATTTCGTAGATGAAGATTTCTTCCAGCGTTAAAGGGAGCCGGTCATAGATGAGCGCATGCTGCGCTCTTATCGAACGCTCGACTTCTTCTTCTTTACCGCGGACGATCAATAGATTCACACTGCCGCGCTTTTCGTGATAAAGGAGATCCAGTCCGATAGATGTAACGGATGTTTCTTGATCGCGGAAGGCTACCTGGATTTTATGGACATCTTCTTTCAAATCATCTAAGTCTCTTTCCAGTAAAAGTTCCCCCTTATGCAGAATACCGACGTGATCACAGATATCTTCCACTTCTCTTAAATTATGAGAAGAGATCAGCACGGTCATCTGCCGCTCGGCAACGTCCTGAATGATCAAACTTCGTGCTCTCTGCCTCATCACTGCATCCAGACCATCGAACGGCTCATCGAGAATAAGCACATCGGGGTTCGAGGACATCGCCAGCCAAAACGCAACCTGTCGCTGCATTCCTTTGGAAAACCGGCTTATTTTCTTGTGCTCATCCAAAGGGAATACCTCTTTCAATGCTTCATATCGCTCTTCACTCCATGCCTTATACATGGACCGGTAGTAATTAGCCATCTGACGAGTCGTATACTGAGGATGAAAATACAAAGAGTCTGATAAGAACAAGACTTTCTGCTGTGTGTCCTCATTTTCAAACACCTGCTGTCCATCTATCTGTACAAGCCCGTCACTCTGCTTTAGTATTCCGGCCAAGATCCTCATCAGGGAGGTTTTTCCAGCTCCATTGGACCCTAAAAGGCCGTAAATCGATCCCTCGCCTACTTGAAAAGTAACATCGTTCAAGATCTTCTCCTTTTGAAAGGATTTATGTAAACCCTTCACATTAATCATTCCGTTCACCACCCTCTACTTCACGAAGAAGGGAGGCTATTTCTTTCGGTGTCATACCGAGATACAATGCTTCTGCAAACAGCTTCTTCAACGCTTCCTTCATCTTCCTCAACTCCTCATCGTTATTTACGTTCCGCTCCGGATGGACGAAACTTCCTTTTCCCTTTAAAGAATAAATGTAGCCCTGGGATTCTAATTCCCTGTACGCCTTCTGAATGGTATTAGGATTTATCGTCAGTTGTTGAGCAAGTTCCCGTACGGAAGGAAGCTTCTCATCTCCCTTCAGGACTCCACGGATAATCAGCTGTTTCAGCTTCTCCACCAACTGTTCATAGATCGGTTTACGGCTTCGAACATCCAATTCAAACATTTATCCACCTCCATTTCTTAGGTGTATTAACTGTATTACTACTCATAATACAGTAGTATAAAGCAGAATATGTCATTTGCAAAGGTTTTTTTTGTGAAATGTATTATCCATGGCAAGAAAGGCCGGGCAGACGCTCATAAAAAAAGATCGTGCGGAATACCGCACGATCTTCTACTAGGAAGGAAGGTCTGAATTAGGAAGAGAGTAGAAATCCCGAACCATGTTGTAATTCCCACCCATTCTCCCTACAGGTCGGAGCTTCTCCGGGTCCACTTTATCCCCTTCCATGTACACCTCCTCCTCCACGTGGTAACCAACCAATTTCCCAAGTACTAAATGACCGGCTCCTATCGTTACAATACGGTCTAATTCACATTCCATGTGGACCGGAGACTCTTTGACCCGGGGAACGCGGACCGTTTCTCCATTTTCTGCTTCCACTTCTGCCATAATGAATTCATCGACTCCGGCATCATAACTCTTGCTGCTTTCGTGCATGGCATTAGCAAGTCGTTCCGTAACAATATTAATAATGAATTGACCTGTTTCCTTAATATTTGTCAGTGTATCCTTTTCTCTTTTCCCTTCTCCAACCGAAAAACATAAAGTCACCGGATCCATAGACGCTACCGTGAAGAAACTGAAAGGCGCCAAGTTACGTCCGCCTTTGCTATTGACGGTTGATACCCAGGCAATCGGCCTTGGTACGACTGCGCCTTTAATAAGTTTGTTCATATAATGGTCCTTAAAGTCCACCTCTTTAATTAACATAATTCTTCCTCCTTGAAAAGACTTGTATAATACAATGATAAATTATATTCTAAATTTTCACACTCCTATGAATTCCTGTTATTGTTTAACAAATTAAAATAAGGGAATATATGGGTATCTATTGATATGGAGAGGAGACAAAATCTTGTTAGAGACATGGAATAGTATCAAGGCAGGAATCGCCGCCATTTCCGATTTCCTATGGACTTACCCGCTCGCGATCATCCTTATCGCCGGCGGCATTTTTCTCACTATCCGTATCCGCTTTTTTCAGTTCCGTTTTTTCGGACATATTCTTCATCAAACAATCGGACAGATTTTCAAGAAGACGAAGAAAAAGGGGACGATTACACCCTTCCAGGCATTCACTTCCGCACTCGCCTCTACGGCAGGTGCAACCAATATTGTTGGGGTACCGGTCGCGATTTCTCTCGGAGGACCCGGCGCACTGTTCTGGATGTGGGTCGTAGCTCTGATTGGAATGGCTACGAAGTACAGTGAAATCCTGATGGGAATGAAATACCGCGAAAAAAATAAAAACAACGAATGGGTAGGCGGCCCGCAATACTACATAAAGAAAGCGCTAGGATGGAAATGGGTTTCCACCGCCTTCGCCTTCTTCCTGATGATTGAGTTGATACCAAGTGCTATGGTCCAATCGAATTCGATTGCTACCCAAACGGAGGGTGCCTTTGGATGGCCCGTTTATATTACCGGTGCTGTCATGTGTGCAGCCATCGCCCTTGTAGTATTCGGCGGCATTAAGCGTATTGCCAAAGTTACGGACAAGATGGTTCCAGGTATGGTGCTGGTGTATGTAGGTATCTGTTTATATGTTATTTTTGCAAATATCGAGCAGATTCCTAACGTATTCAGCCTGATTTTCACCCATGCATTTACTCCTATTTCCGCTACCGGAGGATTCGCAGGTGCCGGAATTGCCGCAGCTCTCAGATGGGGAATTGCCCGGGGACTGTATTCCAACGAAGCAGGCCTTGGAACAGCACCAATCGCCCACGCTGCTGCTAAAACCGATCATCCATCCAAGCAAGCGATGTGGGGCATGGTCAGTGTCTTCGTCGATACAATCGTTATTTGTACAATTTCGGGCTTAACCGTACTCGTAACAGGTGCATGGAGAGAAGTGGAAGGAAGCGATGCATCCAACATGATCAATGTCGCCATCGGCAGTGAATTCGGAGATGCCTTTGGAAGCAGCTTTATCAGCGTCTTCCTCATTTTCTTCGTTATTACTACGATAGGTATTCTCGTTTTCTATGGAGAGAAACAAGCGGAATATCTATACGGATTGAAAGCTGCGAAGTTTATGCGGATCGTATATATTCTCGCGGTTTTTGTCGGGGCAATCGGCGGACTGCAGTTCGTCTGGAACTTCCTGGATCTGCTTCTGGCATTTGTCCTGCTCGCCAACATCATCCCGCTGCTGTTCCTTCATAAAGAAGTGGCAGCATTAACAGACGATTACATCGACCGCGTGTATAAAAAACGCCGAAAGAAAAGAGAAGTGGAACTCTTTCACGAAGAAGACGCCAGCTGATCCTATTTCTAATAAACAAAGAAGCACCCCTTACAGGGTGCTTCTTTGTTATCTCATGAACACGTGGTTACCGATTACTGTCGTTACTTCTTTTTTACTCAAGTAATCACTTTGTGCTTTATCGGGGTTATAGAAAAAGATGGATTCGCGGTCATAACCTTGGTAATCCAACGCCTCTTCCACCGCACGCTTGGATTCTTCACCAGCAGGCTGCTCAATAGTCCCGTTCAATACCGGAGAGAACTGGTACCCATCATAGATGACGTTATACAGCGTATCCGGAAAAATATCGCTCTCGATCCGGTTCAGAACAACCGTAGCTACAGCTACCTTACCAGCATAGCTCTCCCCTTTTGCTTCTGCTTCAACAAGACGGGCCAATAAGTCTTTTTCCCCTTCGTTGAGCATCACAGGAAGCTTCAACTGCTCTCCAGGATGGATTTCGTCTCCCTTTTTATCATTCATAGCCGCCAACTGATCGGCTGAAATTCCATAATTCTGGGCAATCTTATAAATAGAATCGCCCTGCTTTACGTTATGCATCTTCACTTCGGCAGAACTCAGCTGTGGGAATGACAAAGCAAGAACGCCGACAGCGGCGATTCCAGACATCAAAACTTTCTTAAACACTATCCTTCTACCTCCTTGAATTTGATCTATTACAAGGTAACATAGAGGTCAGATGAATTCATTATTAATTCTTTCCAAGATTACCAGCCTTGTGAACCGTTGAACGCTCCAGTCGAAGTCTAGGGACGGATGCTTTTGGGTAAAGAATATGGATTAGATAAAAGTAGGTGTTGTCATGTTAGATACTCACGCAAGGAAATATGTAGAACCAGTCATTAAGAAGACAGCTGAGCAGCTCATACATATGGGCCGAACTCCCAATGAAGTGACCATTGCGGCACTCGTGGCAGGCGTAGGGACAAGTGTCCTTTATGTCCTCGGGCAGCCGGTCATTGCCGTCCTTCTCTTATGGCTGTCCGGGTTTCTGGATGCCGTAGACGGAACAATGGCTCGAAGTACGAGTAGTTCGCCATTCGGCACAGTGATGGACGTAACCTTCGACCGGATTGTGGAAATCGGGATGATACTGGCTATCGCATACGTTCACCCTGAAGTCCTATGGCCGCTCCTGTTGTTAAGTGTTTCGATCATTATCTCCATGACTATCTTTCTCGTAGTTGGAGCGGTATCGGATAGATCCGGGATTAAATCATTCTACTATCAAGCAGGCTTGGCGGAGCGGACGGAAGGTTTCATCCTTTTCAGTCTCATGCTCCTCTTCCCTGACTTCCTTCTTTGGTCGACGCTCTTATTCTTCGGCGTCGAACTGTTCACAGGCGGTCAACGCTTCATGGAGGCAAAAAGGATTTTAAAATAAGAAAGGAGCCGGCTTCGAAACGCCGGCTCCTTTTTTTATATTTATCGAACGTTCATTTCAGAAGGTTTCGGACCTTTACGCTCACCACGGTCCAATTTATTAATTGCGTCCATATCTTCCGCAGTCAGCTCGAAATCGAAAACATCAAAGTTCTCTTCAATTCGGGAAGGTGTAATGGACTTTGGAATAACGATCGTATCGTTCTGCAAGTGCCAGCGGATAATAACCTGCGCCGGAGTCTTGCTGTGTTTCTCAGCAATGGCCTGTACGGAATCATTTTTCAGGATTTCTCCGCCCTGCATCAATGGACTCCATGCTTCCAGGTGAATGCCGTGTTGACGGCAGAAGTCTTTCAATTCGTTCTGTGCCAGGTAAGGATGGCATTCCACTTGGTTGACGGCAGGCTTCACTTCACATTCATCCAACAGACGCTGCAGATGTTCGATTTCGAAGTTACACACGCCGATTGCTTTCACTTTGCCGTCTTTTTGCAGTTGTTCCAGTGCTTTATACGTCTCTACATATTCATCAAATTCCGGAGTCGGCCAGTGAATCAAATAAAGATCCACGTAATCAAGACCGAGTTTATCCAGGCTTGTTTCCAGTGCTTGAATCGTTTTGTCATATCCTTGGTCCGTATTCCAGACCTTGGTTGTAATGAACAGCTCGTCACGGGAAACGCCGCTTTGACGAATCGCTTCGCCGACTTGCTTCTCGTTCCCATAAATGGCAGCTGTATCGATGGAACGGTAACCCGTTTCGATCGCTTTCGTAACAGCAGGTACTGCGTCATTCTCTTCTACTTGCCAAACACCAAAGCCAAGCTGCGGCATTTCAATGGTGTTATGTAACGTAACTGTTTTCATTGTCATTCTCCTTTTCTGATAAGGGTTTCATTCACGAATATTGTAGCACACTAGTTCCGTACCCATAGATGAATCTGCTCAAACAAAAAAGCACCTGCAGGATCACGCCTTGGCAGGTACTTTCGGATAGACGATAATCATTTTGTACATAAAGAAACCGAAAATAATCAGAAATAACAGGGCACTGTAACGATCAGGCACCTCCATATATTTCAGAACAACGCTTAGAATCAATGGCAGCGTGACAGCATAAGCGGACAATTTCCAAAGCTGCTGATAAATGAGTTTTCTCGAAAGCACTCTCCTGAGCAGCAAACTCGCAGCAGCCAGCAGGGAAATGCCGACCAATATGATAAAAATGATCAACAATGGGTAAAAGACTAAAAACTGAACCACATACCGCCCACGGGAAATCTCCGTCAAATTCGTTTCCATATGAACGATTGTTGCAACCATATCCGGCAGGAACAACAGGGCCAGAAGAATAAATAAATAGCCGATCGTGTGGGTGATCCCTTTTCTATTCAAGCGGAACATGGCTTCTTTCTTCGGTAAACGCAGACTGTTCATCAAGGAATCAAGGAATCCCATCGTCTCACCCCGCCTTATTCAGCGTAAATCGCCAGTTCTTCTTCAATTTTTCTGCGGATTTTATCCAATGCTTCTTCGGGTGTCTTACCGAATACCCTGTGGCCGTTGACAATGGCGTAAGGACGCACGGCGCACATACCGCAGAAAGATAGACAATCATTCATGAGTACAGCCACTTCCGGGTATTCGGACTCGATCAGACCCTCAATATCCAATTCATTGATCAAGTTCCCGTCACAAACTTCTACGACTACAATCCCCATCGTGCGTACCCCTTTCTAAGATGTTATCAAGCTAAACCTAAAATGCTTCGTGCTTCCTCTTCGTCGTGCTTCATCTGTTCGACGAGTGCATCCATTCCATTGAAATTCACTTCATCTCTGAGATGACGCAGAAATTGCACCGTAACTTCCCGACCGTACAAGTCACCGGAGAAGTCCAGCAAGTATGCTTCGACTTTATAAGAATCCCCGTTCACGGTCGGGCGGTAACCGGCACTGATTAACGTGTAGTGATACTCCGGCTTGTCCCATCCGATCTGGACCGTTCCAAGATAGACGGCCGGTTTCACATTCACGTAAGCGTCAATCCCACCTACGTTCAACGTCGGATACCCGAGCGTACGACCGAGCTGCTGGCCTTTTTCAACAACCCCTGTTACTTCAAAGGGGCGGCCGAGCATCGACTGGGCAGCTTCCATTCTGCCTCCCATCACATGATTCCGGATATCTGTACTGCTCACTTTATCCCCGTGCATTAGCACACCCGGAACGATAGAAACTCCAATGTCGATGGATGCACAGAGTTCTTTCAGCCCTTCGGCGTCCGATCCTCTGCCCTTCCCAAATCGGAAATCTTCCCCGACGACGACATGTCGGATATTTAAACGATTTAAATGTTCCAAAACAAATTCTTCCGGAGACGTTTTGGCATATTCTTTCGTAAAATGAACGTGATAGTACAGCTCGACACCATAGGCTTTGAGATAACGCTGTTTATCCATATCCGTGGACAAAGAGGCTTTAAATGCTTCATCACCGCGAAGTACCCATTTCGGATGATCAGAGAACGCATACACGGCCAGCTTCTCTCCTTCGGCTGCCAGGCTCTTCGCTTCTCTCAGCAGTGCCTGATGACCGAGATGGACGCCGTCCATTTTACCGATAATGAGTACCTTCGGTTCGGAACTTTCCGGCGGTCGTCCCGTGACTTCGATAGTTTCCATTAGCAAAGCATCCCTTCCAACTTGAATTAAACCTGTCTATTCTATATTATCTCCTTTTATTTAATCAACCAACACCTGATTTTGCAATGATTCTGCCCTTATAAAACAACCTTCCATAAAAAAACAAGCCGATTCCCCTTTTAAAAGAGAATCCGCCTGTTTTAACGTAGGACGGAAGCATAGAATTCTTCAATGATTGCTTCATCAGAATGAGGGATTTCTTCCCCTCTAACGATTTGCGCATTGTTGATACAACCGCTTGTCAGCAATACGATATCACCGCTTTCTGCAAGGGATAGAGACTTTCGAACGCCTGCTTCCCGCGTATTTGTTCTATGAATATGAACGGCTTCGGGATTGGAGAACCCCGTCATGACCTGATCGACGATAGCAGCAGGGTCATGGTATCCCGGATGATCGACCGTGACAACAATTTCCTCTGCCCGGCCATTTATAGTCGCGGCCATCTTAGGCATTTTACTGAAATCACGAATTCCAATTCCTGCAATCATGACAATCAAACGTCTGTGCTCCAAGTTCTTCACTTCCTCCAACAGTCTGTCCAGCGCAACAGGAGTATGGGCGTAATCCAATATTATCGTCGGACCATCTTCTATGGGAATAACTTGAAATCGTCCTTCCGGGCCTTCCAGTAAGGGGAGCACATGAAGAATAGCAGGAAACTCGTACCCTAAATGAATAGCTGCAGCGATAGCAGACAGGACGTTTGCAACATTGTAAGAACCGTAAACAGGAACGGTAACCGTCTCGCTCATTTCTTGAAAAGACAGGCGGAACCTTGATCCTTCCTGCATCCGTTCCAATTCGGAAGCGCGAATATCTGCTTCCGCTCCGGTGATACTGTATGTCAAACGGTGCTTTCCATCCATCTCCAGCAGATCCTTTGACATGCCTTCATCATCAACATTGACAACTGTATGATCAGCTTGACGGAACAACCGGAGCTTACAGGCTTTATAATGTTCCAGGGTGTGATGATACTCCAGGTGCTCCTCCGAAAAGTTGGTGTGGATAGCTACATCAAAAACAATTCCTTCCACGCGACATTGATCGAGAGCAATGGAAGATACCTCCATTACAGCGGCTTCGTCCGCTTCGTTACGAAGATCACGGAAGATCCGGTGCAGGTCTATCGATTCAGGCGTTGTCGGTGTACTTTTCTTATATTCCAATTTCCCTCGGGATGTCCATATTCCTGTTGTACCGATCGACCCTGTCCGCATTCCGAGCAGGGTTAAGAGGGAACGGACATAAGCAGCAACCGTCGTCTTTCCATTTGTCCCCGTCACACCGATTGTCTTCAACTCCTGATCTGCGTGGTTATAAAATACTTTCGCTGCCACGGCCATTGCAGAACGAACTTCTTCCAACACCACGAAAATGACAGACGGTGCCTTTTCCTGCCACTGTTTTAACAACGAGGGGGCACTGCCTATAATCATGGAAGCTCCTGAATTCAACGCATCCCCTATATAAGCATGCCCATCAAAGTTCTCCCCTCTAATACAGAAAAAAGCCGTATTCTCCTTCACTTGCTGAGAGTGGAAAGCAAGAGAAGACACCATTGCTTCCTCCGGTCCGTACCATTCGAGTATATTTAATTGTTTGAGATGGTCCCTTCGTATAATCATCGCTTCATTTCCTCACAAAATGTTATATTCTTTATCGTCGTCTTTTCGTGTGAAAAGTATGTACAGACGGAGCGTAGAATAAGCGGAAACCTCCCCACTATTTTCCGCGGATATAAAAACCCCGCTGCACGTCCCGGCAGCGGGTCCTGTTCAATCCTTTGTAATAAGAACGGTCAAACTGATCAATGTTACCAGGATCGTTGCACCCATATCCGACAATATAGCCACCCATAAGGTCAGCCATCCCGGGATCGTTAACAAGAGAGCGATCAACTTAAGGCCGAGAGCAATACTTATGTTCGTTTTCACGATCCGGTTCACCTTCTTGGCTATCCTGACAGCGTTCGGCAGTTTTCCTAAATGGTCCTGCATCAACACGATATCCGCTGTTTCAATAGCACTGTCCGTCCCTTTCCCCATAGCTATACCAAGATCCGAAACGGCAAGTGCAGGGGCATCATTGATACCGTCACCAACCATAGCTACTTTGCTTGACTGTTTCCAAGCCTCCACTTTCTCTACTTTATGTTCCGGCAGCAGTTCGGCATGAACATCGGTGACCCCTACTTGTGCTGCGACTTTACGGGCCGTCTGTTCATGGTCCCCTGTCAGCATGATTGTGTGTTTAATGCCTAGTTTGTGAAGCTTGCGGATAAGACTTTTGCTTTCCTCTCTGACTTCATCCGCTACACCGAACATGCCTAAAACGGATTTTTCATCAGAGATGATCACAAGCGAGTAACCGGAGCGCTTACACTCTTCTATGTCATCCTTCTGCTGCCGGGTGACATCCAGTTCCCGAAGCGTCTTTTCACTACCTACATAGTACCCCCTGCCTTCAATCATGGCATAAACGCCTTTTCCAGGAACGGCCTCTACAGAAGATGGTTCTAAACCTCGGGCTTCGCGAACCTCGGGATCGGCCAAAACGGCACGAGCAATCGGGTGCGAGGACTGCGACTCCACTGCACGGGCAATCTTATAGAAGCGTTCCTCGTCATACACCTTGACTGACTGTACCGTCGGCTCTCCTTTCGTCAGCGTTCCCGTTTTATCAAAAGCGATACTGGTGACATTTCCGAGCTGTTCCAGAATGGCTCCGCCTTTAATTAATATTCCGTTTCGGGCGTTCTTTGTTATCCCCGATAGAATGGCAATCGGTGAAGATAAAATGAGGGCACATGGACATCCTACGATCAGTACGGCCAGCCCCTGGTAGAATGCATCTCCCCAGGCAACGGAGAACAAAACAGGTGGAACAATCATCACAAGCAAAGAAACAGCCATGATCAGAGGGGTGTAATATCTTGCAAAACGATTGATGAAGAGCTCTGTGGGTGTCTTATTTTCCTGTGCTTTCTCCACCAACTGAAGAATCTTAGCTAAGGAGGACTGATCATAGCTTTTCGTGATTTCAATCATCAATGCCCCTTCATTGTTGATACTCCCGCCATAGACCAGATGGTCCGCTTCCTTCTCAACAGGCAGCGACTCACCGGTGATGGCTGCCTCGTTGACGGAGCTGTATCCCGAGAGGACCTTACCGTCAGAAGGTATTTTCTCACCGGCCTTAACAATAACCCGGTCCCCCTTTACCAAGTCTTCAATTGAAACGACCTGTTCAGAACCATCCTCCATCAACAGCGTCGCCTGTTTCGGGGCAACCTTCAGCAATTGTTCCATCGAATTTCTGGCCTTCTCCATCCCAAGGCCTTCCAGATACTCATTCAAACCAAACAGAATTGCAACAAGGGTCGCTTCCTTCCATTCTCCAATAGCAACCGCTCCGACTAAAGCAATGGTCATCAATGTATCAATGTTGAACTTCAGCTTAACCAGGTTTTGCGCTCCTTTAAAGAACGTCCTGTACCCGCTGACCGCTATGGCTGCCAAGTATAAGAAAGTCAATAGAGCAGGAGGAAGAACGCTGCCTCCGGCAAGCGCTGCCGCAAAGATGAAGCTCGAAAGGAGGACGAGGTGCAGCATGTTGGGACCGGAGGACTCCTGTTTTCCATCTTCCATCATGGACGCACCGTCCGACCGGAGTATTTTTCTGACACGATCCAAATCGACCTGTTCACTGACGACCAGCTTACTCGAATTAAACAGAAGCTGTGCATCCTGACCTTTATCCAGCTTCTTTATCTCTGCTTCCATTTCCGCGGCACAGTTGGCGCAGGATAACCCCTGCAACTTGTATTCCTTCATTATCAAACTCCCCTTTAATGGTGAAGCGCATGGTTGATCGTTTGCTGCAGGAGGTCGATCACGTGTTCATCATCATTTGAATAGAAAAGCGTAGTTCCCGATCTCCTATACTTCACCAGACGCAGATTTTTTAAAAAACGCAGTTGATGAGAAACGGTCGACTGTCTTAATTCCAATGTTTCTGCGATTTGGTTTACGGGCATTTCCTGTTCACAAAGCAGATGGAGAATGCGGATGCGGGTAGGATCAGATAACGCCTTAAACGTCTGGGAAACAACAAAAAGCGTTTCCTCATCCAGTTCCTCCACCTCTTTATCAGGAGCGGTTTCTTTATTATGTTCTTTGCTCACTATTCGACACCTTCCTTATATGCGCATATATTCATATACTCATCGTATGCCGGCTCTCCATTTTTGTCAATGCGGTACGAGCCTGTTTTATAATTGCTGTTACCGGGTAAAAATAGAACAGCCCCATCTGTTCAAACAAATCATTTGTCATGGAATAGAGTTTGGGATTAGAATATGAAGTCCATTCGCTACCAAAGAAGGAGGAAATGGAAAATGTCTAAAAAAGTTTTAATGATTGTAACGAATCACGATCAAATTACAGAAGGAAAAACCACCGGCATTTGGTTATCCGAGTTCGGTGAAGCATATAACGAATTTAAAAAACAAGGATATGAAGTGACTGTAGCCAGTCCGAAAGGCGGCCTTTCTCCAGTAGACCCGGCAAGTGTCAGTGAGGATGAGCCACAGGAAATCCTTGATACGAAACCGCATCTGGAGGATACACTACCACTTTCCGACGTAGAAGCGGACGGTTTTGATGCTGTCTTTCTTCCGGGGGGACACGGGACGATGTTTGACTTCCCGGACAATGAGAAGCTGCAGCAACTACTACGCAGCTTTTATGAATCGGATAAGACAGTCGCAGCTGTCTGCCACGGCCCGGCGGGACTTGTAGGAGCGACCTTGTCCAGTGGTGAGCCTCTTGTAAAAGGGAAGCGTGTCAGCGCATTTACAGATGCAGAAGAAGCAGACACTACGCTTGATGCGTACATGCCGTTCCTGCTTGAAAGCAAGTTGAACGAGCTTGGAGCTACGGTGTTAACCGGCCCGAATTGGTCCACTCATGTTGAAGTAGACGGCAATCTGATCACAGGTCAGAACCCACAATCTACCGAGGCAGTAGCTAAAGAAGTAGTCAAACACCTTAACAAATAAGACAAAAAGGCATCCCATTGGGATGCCTTTTTTCAAAGTGTTGAAGAGGCACCATCCTTAAACGAGGGTGCCTCTTCCTTATGATGCCCGTCTATTGCCGCTTACCAAACAAGTACCCATACAGTTTCTGGATGAGAATGATATAAGAAAGCAGCCAAAGAACGAACAGGCTGACGACCATCACAGCTTTCCAAATCGTCCATCCGGTTACCAATGTGTGAAAGACTGCACCAAGCAGCGTTATCGTCACGACAATATAAAAGACCGCCGAAGAAACAATTTTCAAACTACGATTGATCCAGGCAGGCATAACTATTCACCTCCCATACCCTACTCTATGTAGATAGAACTAATCAGCTTGTACGTTTGTGCTTCCTTCTCGTAAAAGAGGCGGGTCATTCGAATATGGTAGAATAATAAGCATCATCAGCATACATAAAGGAGAATGACACATGGAGAAACGTTTCGATCATATCGGTATAGCCGTACGAAACATCGAGGACAGTATAACTTTCCATACAGAAACCCTTGGGGGAAAGCTCATAGATCGGTATCGTAACGAAGCAGAAGGCGTGGAGAGTGAAATTGCAATCATTGATATTCACGGGCAGCGCACAGAGCTTTTAATGCCTACGAACAACACTACTTCTCCCATCGCACGCTTCATTAAACAAAAGGGGAAAGGCGTTCATCATGTTGCCTATGATGTCGGCGATCTGGACGCTGCATTGAAGGAATTAGAGCAGCAGGGAATCCGCACTCTGGATGGGACGATGCGGACAAACAAGCACGGTCGCCGCTTAATCTACTTAAACCCGGTGGATACAGAAGGTACCATTATTGAGTATTGTGATTATCCAGACACAAAATAACCCCCGCGCCGTTTCGAACGGCACAGGGGTTTCTTTTTTTATTTTTCGCCGATTGCACCTTGGACATCAAAATCTGCAGGATCCAGCTCTGTCTGCTCTCCTAAGACAAGGCGTGCAAGCTCAGCTCCGAGGTAAGGACCTGAGGTAAGACCTGAGACTGCCAAGGCCATTAGCTGCATACAATCCTGCGTGCGAAGGCAGGGCACCGAATACAGGCAGAGAGTCCGGCGTGAACGGGCGGAAACCGACTCTTGTCTCCACTACGGTTCCATCATAAAGGCCGGGTGCTACGTCAAGCGCTTTATCGAAGATATAGTGAAGCCCCCCTGCAGTGACCCGCGGATCGAAGCCTGCTTTCGTTTCATGCGTAGCACCAACGACCAATTTTCCAGCTCCGAAAGAAAGCATGTATTGATTGTTTGGCGGCATGACCACAGGCCAGTCCTCCGTTCTCTCCTCGCTGAGCTTTAAATGAACAATCTGTGCTTTCTGGGGATGCACGAGAAAGTCGATCCCCAGCGGTTCGAGCAGGTCCTTCGCCCATACACCGGCCGTAACGAGTACAGCATCGGCCTCGTGGAAATCACCATTCACGTGTACACCATCCACACGCTGCTCATCATAGGACAGTTGTGCCTCACCTTTGATCCACTCCGCTCCATGCTTTTCTGCCGAAGCAAGCAGAGCATCACGCAGAGCACGCCCGTCCACCCGCGCTGCTCCACTTACATGAACGGCTTTGTATCCTTCTTTAAGGGGTGGAAACAGACGCTTCGTCTCTGCCTCGGAAATGATTGTAACTTCCCCCATTTCAGGAGCATCTTCTCTTCTTTTCAATGCTCGATCCAACGTTTTTTGCAGTTTTTCTTCGTCAGTGTGCAGACCGATTGCCCCGACACGACGGTACCCGGTTTCTGTCTGCCCATCCGCTTCCAGACGACGGATCAATTCCGGATAATAGGCGGCACCGCCCTTAACAAGTTTATACCATCGTTTATTTCTTCTTTGAGCAAGCCACGGACAAACGATCCCGGCCGCAGCATCCGTCGCCTGCCCACGGTCCTTCCGATCTACAATCTTCACATCTGCACCGGCCGCTGCTAAATGATAGGCCGTCGAGGCACCAAGGACCCCGCCGCCTACAACAATGTATTTTTTCATTCCTCCAACACCTTTTTCCTCTTTTATTAAAACCAACCCCATTGTATAAGAGGATGGGAACCTGCTCCAATGCAGGCGAACAAAAAACCCGGAGGATTCCGGGTTTTCAGCATTTCTTTTATTCCGTTACTGTTTCTACCTGCCATTGATCATTGACGAAGAGGCCGATTACTTTCAACTGGAGGTCCCAAGAATGAACCAAATCCACAGCCTTCTTAATCTGTTCTTCCTTCTCTTCACGAGGGCAAGGGTTACCGGCACAGTCATGGTGACCTACGATGGCAAGTACTCCGGAACCGTGGTTTTCTGCAGAAATGCGAAGCTTGGCTTTAACGGCAGCCAGCTGGTCTTCTGTCCCTTCCAACAGGTATTTGGTCGGTCCAGCTTCTGTAATCATGTCGATATACGGAGCACCATACTGTTCCTGCATCCATTTGATGACAGGAAGTTGAACTCTTCCATCCATACAATTTATTGCTGTAGCAAATTCTGACATACAAATCCCTCCTATAGTTATCTGTTACCCATTTTACCACATAAAAAAAGCAGCAGGTACGATCAACCTGCTGCTTCCGTTTATTGTGTGATTCCCTCGATCTGCATCTCTTCTACGGTTCCTGTACCATTCTCACGAACACGCACCTGCATCTCGACCTGGTCTCCCTCTTTCAGGAATATAGCGAGAGGCGCTTTGCTCGTCGTAACGGTATAAATCGTCGTATCGCCTTCTAGAAGGAATTGCACCGATTGACGGGACTCCGTGGAGGTAACCAAGACCCGGTTGATGACACCGCTCTTTTCTGACAAATCAACCGCTTCGCTTCCCTCCACATTACTTGGATCCTGTGCAACCTGCAGACGATATGCATTCAAGGTCTGCTTCGCTGTATCACCGAAAACGGCAAAATCGGAATCAGATGCTTTGATGTACGCATACTGTTTGAACAAACCGTTCGGATCCAATACGTTGACGATCCAGGTTGGTTCTCCGTCTACGTTATAGAGCACCGGCATCGTTCCGGTCCATTTCTTCTCCGGATACTGCTTATCTACAATTTGAATAGCACCTTTGCTGTCCATGATCCCTTGATTTTTTTGACCATTGTAGTAAGTCAGCTCACCGGTCCTGGCATGAATAAGCGTATAACCAAGCGCGGAGTCGATGTTTTCTTTCGGTGAGGCCATGTCGGTGAAATAGAACATTTCTCCCTGCTCGTTAAAGATCGGAGTGACGCTGCTTTCTGTTCCGGATTCATTCGGGATTTTGACATCTTTCTTGCCGAAAATTGAGTTTAACCAACCATTAATGTATTTACCAAAGTATTCGTTCTCCAATGCCGCTAACTCCGAGCTGACAGATCCCTCTATGAATTCCGGCGCTTTTGCCGAGTCATAGGTTTTCACATTACCGGATACCGGATCGACAACTGCTACTTTAATCTCGTCCATATCCGGACGATTGGAGAAGAACAACGGTTTGTATATGGTTTGGACATACCAAGGTTTCCCTTCATCGTCCACCTCGATTTGCGCTTCTCCACTCTGAATGTAATTCGGGTGTTTATTATATACCGCCCGCTGCACGTTGTGTTGGAAATAGCTGGAGTTCGTGTACCGCATCTTACTTTCCACAAATTCCGGCTGCGCATTGATGTTCGTCGCTGAGATAGAGAAGTAGCCTTCCGTTTCTTTTCCTCGGAAGTATCTCCAGAAACTCGAGAATTCGACAGGTGCGATATAAACGATTTCTCCATCTACCTGTTGAGCCTGTAGTTTTCCAAGATCATAAAACTGTGTGTTCGGAACGACACTCATCGCTTTTTGAACTTTGTTCCGCGCCGATTCAGGTGCTACGGAAATCGGCGTGTTTTCTTCATTCAACGGCTTCGCTTCTTCCTCTTGGGACTGCGTGATCGTATCGTGAGACGTCTGCAAAGCGATGATGCTGTATACGAATACAGCAAGGATGGCCACAGCAACGAGGAGAACGACTCCTCCGGTAAGCGACCGGGTTGCTGCCGGCATAGAAACCGGTATTTTCGCTCCCCCATAGACAAGAGGTACGAGTACGATGGCGACAATCGCATTCAGTACTAATAGATTTGGAATCGTAATCGTAGGCATGAAAACATAAACAACGATGACCATGACAACCATACCGAACACGAACAGGCCGATGCCTGTTTTCATAATCTTCGTTCTACGCATCCTGTTTTTGAAATAAGCAATGATCGTCAGTATGAAATAGAGAATAAATGATAATACCGACGCAAGTAACATACCAAGCATATGTACTTCCCCCTTTTATATATTTATTTACGTTTCATCCCTCCATGAAGTTTCACTTTTCACATGAAAGCAAGTACGAAAAATCCGAACGGCCGCCCACTTTTTTGCGAATTGGAAGAACCGTTCGGATTATCGCCATTAAGAAGAACCTGTTTGTTTCCCTGTATTCATCCAATAGTCAGCCAGTCCCATGGCACATACTTCCATATCCAATTTCAATATAGTATAGATGTGATGATCGTCAGGTATGCCGTGTTCTTTTAAGAATGATGAAACTTTATTCATCAAGGAGGTTTGAATGTCCCGTACTCCTCCTCCATCACTAAGGATCTTATAGGAAGTATTCGTAAATACGGGAAGCCATTCAAGCACTTGGTCAAACGTTTGATCAGGATCTTCCCCCATCCCGAAATGGCCGAAATAAAGCCTGTCTGGATTTAAATCCCGAAACATTCTTATAGATTGCTCCATCGCTCCAGGGTCGAACTGATTCGGAGAGGTCGTCGGTAAGTGAAAGATCAATCCGTGATCATCTGTTTGGTGGTAACGAATCCCGCATGTATCGCCGGTAAATATTCCGTTCGTCAGCGAATCGTGAATACCAAGATGATGTTTGGCATGTCCCGGTGTATCGTAGAAGGTCAACACCCGTTCGGGGGACAGGGGCATTGTTTCTCCTTCTTTTTTTACACACAAACGACTTTCCGGTATTGGTACGATAGGATCGAACAACTCATTAAACTTGGTTCCATAGACCATTTTTGCACCTTGGATCAATCGGGATGGATCGATCAGGTGTCGTTTCCCTTTCTCATGGACGATCACTTCCGCATTCGGGCAGTCTTGCAACAAGAGTCCTGCCCCACCTGCATGGTCCAAATGAATATGTGTAAGTATGATGGTCTTCACAAGATCCAGGGAAATATCCAACTCCTGCAGCCCCGCCTTGACTTCCTTTACGGACAAACTCGCTCCTGTTTCAACTAAGACGATGTTTTCTCCTGTCAGCACATATGTACCTGTGCGACCTTCCAATCCCATATCCATACCATCAATGACATACGTATCTTCTGCAAGTTTCCATGGACTCTTCATTTACCCCTCTCCCTTCCAATCACTTCCATTCTACAAAAAACCATGTCACATTGGTAACGTTTTCTCTCAGAATACGTGTCACACTTCCCGAACTAGGTGAATATCATGGTTTCTGAGGAGTTGGTGAAAGTGAAGCAAAATCAGAACATGTCCTCCCCCGAGCAAATGAAACCTACTTACGAACAATGCACGAGGTACCAGTACTATCACGTCAACGTCAAACTGAAGGACGGAAGAACGTTAAACGGGATCATCACCGACGTCACTCCGGATCAGGTGACGATGCTTGTCAGTGAAGATGTGGATAGGAATGAGGGGCAGGACATTTTGGAAGCGGCGGGCTCTCCA
>NZ_ANPF01000024.1:0-38906 GCF_000328325.1 Halobacillus sp. BAB-2008
CGGACACAGGAGTTACAATCATGGTTTCTAATGCAAGTCCGAACATAGCGTGGAGCGGGACGAGCTTCTTCAGTAGTCCATACGCACCGAAGCTGAATGCGAGAAGCAGGGCGAGCCATGGAATGGAACCGAAATGGAATGTCATGTAGAGGACGCCCAGACCTGCAAGAAGGAAGGCGGTCCACTGTGCTTTTGAAAATGTCTCTTTAAGAATAATCATTCCGAGCAGGATGCTCACCAGGGGATTAATGTAGTAGCCGAGACTTGCCTCTACCACATGCCCTGTATTGACAGCCAGTATGTAAACAACCCAGTTAATGCTGATGGTGATCGAAGCAAATACAATTCCGATGATCTGTTTTTTATCTTTTAGAATCAATCGAGCCTGTTTTAGGAATGCATGATAATTACGAGTAGCCAAAATCACGATTCCCATGAACACGAAGGACCAGACGATCCGGTGGGCGAGAATTTCAAAGGCTGGGATGTGCTGAATCAACTTCCAGTAAATAGGGAGGAATCCCCAGCATATGTAGGAACCGGCAGTGAGAAGGATGCCTGCTTTTTGTTCTTTGTCCATGTGAAGAAGTCCTTTCTGTGTGGCTCTTAAAATTTTTCATACGAATCATTATAGCACCGATTCCTGGAAAGGACAGCAGGGAAAAAGACGCAGGAAAGATAATAAAACCAGACACCTGAGGAAGTGGTGTCTGGTTTTATTCCAATCAGATTTGATTTTGATTTCCATTCGAATCCTCTTCTAGTTGGACAGGAATATCTTTTTCGTCTTCTACAGCAAGCTTCATAAGCGGACGGTCGGCAGGTCCTTCCATCACAGACCCGTCAAAAGCGAAACGCGATCCATGGCATGGACAGTCCCAAGTGCGTTCAGCATTGTTCCACTCCACTTCGCAGCCTAGATGGGTACAGGTTGTATCCAAAACATGAAGCTTCCCTTCTTCATCTCTAAAGGCGCCGGCGCGCTCTCCTTTCCATTGGACAACCATCCCTTCGCCCTTATCCAATGTTTCCGGACGGTCAGCGACAAGTTCCAGTTTTCCTTCGATTAAGTGACTGGCGACATCAAAATTTTGGGACAGGAAGTGTTTCATGCTTGGATCTGCTTTGAAACGGGCCGGCTTGAATAATTCGTGATAGAGGGACTGCTCTCTCATAACATAATCACGAAGCAGCATGGCTGCGAGTGTTCCGTTCGTCATGCCCCATTTGCGGAAGCCGGAAGCGATCAAAACCCGATGATTGTTCCTTGTTATTGGTCCGATATAAGGTACTTTATCAAGCGTCGTCAAGTCTTGCGCAGACCACTGAAACAGCTTCTGTTTTATGCCGAATGTCTCGGAGGCGAATTCTTCCAAGGCCCGGTAGTGAAAGGAAGTATCGACACCCTGGCCTGTTTTGTGGCTTTCGCCTCCGATCAGCAGTACAGAAGTTCCGTTGTAGTCGGCTGTTCTTATCGAGCGTTTAGGTTCATCAATAGAGATGTACATCCCTGGTGGTACGGCCTTTTCCGGCTCAATAGCTATGACATAAGAGCGTTCTGCATACATGCGGCTGAAGTAGAGGCCCTTTCCGTCATAGAAAGGGAAGTGGCTGCAGGAGATGACGTAGTCGCTTGTAAGTGTGAACCCTTCCCCGGTGCGTACATGAACTCTTTCGGCTTCTTTCACGTCCACGGCCTTTGTGTGTTCGCAGACTTCGCCGCCAAGACGGATAAATTCGTCGACAAGTCCTTTCAAATACTTCACTGGATGAAATCGCGCCTGGTTTGTCATGAGGAGCGTCCGGTTGGCATCACTGTCAAAAGGGACCTCGTCTCCGATCGCACCTTCAATTTTCAGTTTTTGATAGGCCTCGTATTCTTGTTCGAGCTTATGAGCTCCCTGCTTCGTAGTGGAGAATAGAAATGCATCTTCTTTCTCCCATTCACAGTCAATCTTGTGTTTGGTAATAAGATTCTCCATGGTTTGGAGTGCATCCATCTGAGCCTGGTAGTATAAGGCAGCCGATTCTTCCCCGAAGTGTTTTAACAATTCATTGTAGATCAGCCCGTGCTGGGCCGTTACTTTAGCAGTCGTATGGCCGCTGGTCCCATTCAACAGTACATCTGATTCAATCAGGGTTACCTGTCTGCCTTCTTTTGCAAGCAGATAAGCGGTTGTAATTCCTGTGATGCCACCGCCGACGACTGTGACTTCTGTTTGTTTATTTTCTTTGAGTGCTTCGAAAGCAGGCAGGCGTAAATTTTCGCGCCACATCGGCTCTGGTTGTGTCCATTTCTCGTGATGTCCCATGCTTTTCCTCCTATGAACGTTTCTTTATCTTCATTATTTCCTTTCTTTACCGTTTCATGTATATACTCTCCAAAATTAACAAGTAAATGGGTTTGTAGTATAATTGAGGAAGTGTATGCGTGCGTTGGAGGGAGGTTGGAAAATGTATGTGTTTGTGGCGAGACAGCCGATTTTAACGGCTGCCGATGAAGTGTTCGGTTATGAATTGTTATATAGGAATAGTGAAGAGAATCGTTTTGTGCCGGTAGATCCGAACAAGGCGACGTCTGAGGTGTTGATGAACGGGTTTATTACAATCGGCTTGGAGCGCCTTTCCAGGAACAAACCATGTTTCATTAACTTTACGGAAGACTTATTGCTGGAGAAAGTACCGGAATATTTCCGTCCGGATCAGCTGGTCATCGAGATTCTCGAGAACGTCTCTTTAAGTCTGGATTTGATCCGGGTGTGCAGGGACTTGAAGCAGAAAGGGTACTTAATAGCCCTGGATGACATGATCGATATTAACAGGCCGGCCTTGATGGAACTTCTGCATTATGTTGATATTCTAAAAGTGGACGTACGAGCGGTTTCTGATGAAAATCGTAGGAAGATCATCCAGCTGGCGGAAGATTTTTCTTTGACTCTTCTTGCAGAGAAGGTGGAGACATTGGAAGAACACCAGCGTTGTATGAAGGAAGGCTTCCGATTGTTTCAAGGATTTTATTACAGCAAGCCTGTTATCGTCCAAGCGTCTTCTATTATGCCGCTGAACATTACGTATCTGCGGTTAATTCGTGAATTGTCTGTTCTGGAGGAGTCAGTCGATGTCGATAAGGTGACATCCATATTGGAGCAGGACCTCGCATTAACCTATAAACTGCTCCGCTTGATCAATTCTTCCCTTTATAAGCCGAAGTATTCCATTCACTCCATCAAGCAGGCAGTCATGCTGCTGGGCACCGAGACGCTGAAAAAGTGGATGTACGTCTTGACAGTAGAGAATGCTGCTCCTCCCACGCACCCTCGGGAGCAATTGGTTATGAAAACGAGTCTGACCAGGGCAAAGGTGTGTGAACAACTGGCTTTGGCTTCAGGAGAAGGAGATATGGCAGACGGACATTTCCTAACGGGATTTCTTTCTCTTATTGATGTCATCACTCAGCGCCCATTGGCGGAAGCAGTAAGCACCCTGCCGCTGGAGGCAGATATCTTAGCAGCTCTTCAAGGCGGTGAAAACCGTTTCCGGAAAATCCTTGAATTAGCTGTCCATTTGGAGACGGCAGATTTTCAGAAGCTGGGAGAGTCGTTAGGCGGGATGCCTTTGAACGTGTCTACGGTGTTTGAAATATACGCCCAGGCTGTCTCTTGGACGGAAGAGCTGTTTCAAGAGAACTTTATGGAAAAAATAACAGAATAGACAGACCTGGAACATCATGTTAAAATACTCTTTATGTGTTTAGAGAGTATTTTTTTACAACAACCGTTACCTAGGTAAAGAAAGGAGGAGTATAGTGTCACTCATCTTTCACCACATTCAGCAATTATCCCGTAATGTGAATCAATATTTGAATGAAGCGCTCAAGGAGGAAGAAATCTACATGTCCCATTGGGCTGTCCTGTTCCAACTGTATTCCAATGGAGGAGTGATGACGCAGTCCGTATTGAGAGAGCGGCTTAATATCGAAGCGCCTCCTTTGTCGAGGGTCATCGTTAAATTAGAGAGTTTGGGATACGTATCCAAAGGTCCCAGCGAAGATCAACGAACAAATGACATCACTCTTACCGAGGCTGGCACAAAAGCATTCCCGAGATGGCAGCAAGCCATCCAAGATTCAGAAGAAAGGCTTCTGAAGGAACTGGGTGCGGATAATGAACGGGATCTGGAGTCTTTAATCAAGCATTTATCGGATATAATTTCGAAGGAAAGAAGGAAGTCAAATTGATGGAAAAGGAACCACTATGGACGAAGAATTTTTTGACGGTATGCGCCAGTAACTTTTTCTTATTTCTCGTCTTTTACTTAATGTTCGTTACGATGCCGTTGTATGCAATGGACGGTCTTCACGTCGGGGAGGGGGAAGCTGGACTTGTCATTACGATCTTTCTTATCGCTGCCATTCTCATCCGTCCATTGACGGGACATTGGGTGGAGACGATTGGAAGGCGCCGCATTGCTCTGACCGCGCTCTCCATTTTTGGAGTCAGTGCAGTTTTGTACCTGTTGACGGACGCCTTTACGGCTGTACTCGCTATTCGCTTTCTTCAAGGAATCGGATTTGGTATGGGGACGACGGTTCTGGGCGCGATGGCGGCAGATGTTATTCCAGTTCAGAGGAAAGGCGAGGGGATGGGGTACTTTGCCATGTCTATGAATATAGCCATGGTCATCGGACCTTTCCTTGGACTGTTCCTTGTTAAGAATACGGGGTTTCGTTTCATGTTCCTGACGTGCCTTGTCTTCGCCTTTGCTGCTTTGGTGACGGCTCTGTTTATTACGATATCGGAGGAACGTAGTGGATCGATGCAGCGTAGCTTCGTTCCGAAAGTGTCAGGCCTCTTTGAAGTAACGGTCATCCCGATTGCGCTGACGGGAGCAGTGATGGCGCTCGCGTACTCCGGGGTGCTGTCGTTTGTATCCGTGTATGCGAAGGGGCTGGGACTGGAAACATATGCAACATTCTTCTTTGTCGTATATGCGGTCGTGCTCCTCCTTTCTCGTCCATTTACAGGCAAATGGTTTGATCAGCACGGAGAGAACGTCATCGTCGTTCCTGCGATTGCCGTTTTTGGAATCGGAATGATTCTATTGAGCATCGCAGACAGCGGCTTGCTGCTGCTCATCTCCGGCGGTTTGATCGG
The DNA here is from genome assembly GCF_000328325.1 of Halobacillus sp. BAB-2008. NCBI lineage: Bacteria > Bacillati > Bacillota > Bacilli > Caryophanales > Bacillaceae > Halobacillus > Halobacillus sp. BAB-2008. Next base: position 5,154 of record NZ_ANPF01000024.1, read on the forward strand.
CTTAGGCTGGGGAACCATCGTCCCGAGCTTTCAAACGATTGCATTGAAAAAAGTGCCGGAGCGCCCCGGTGCCGCGACAGCTACTTTCTTCGCAATCTTCGATACGGGAATGGGTGTCGGCTCTTACGTAGTAGGAGCAGTGGCATCAGGAATCGGCTTTTCTTCTCTGTATTTTAATAGTTCCTTCCTTGTTTTTGCCGGGATCATCATTTATATGGTTCTCCATGGAAGAAGGAAACAGAAGGCGAGCCCCCGCATAGAATATAGTAGTTAAGAAGGAGGTCTTTCCCTCCTTCTTTTGTTAAGATTATTGTAAACGCTTACAATATATAGGTGGGAGAGATAGGTATGAAAAGGGAGAAAAAACAGATAGAGACAGAGATGATCCATGGTGGTCCGGAAAGAAACTACGAAGGAAGTTTAGCAGCACCGATTTTTCAAACGTCCACTTTTTCGTTCTCATCGGCTGCGGAGGGGGAGCGCCGATTTGCCGGGGAAGAGGAAGGGTATATATATACGCGCCTCGGAAACCCGACCGTGCGGGCGTTGGAAGATAGAATCGCTGTGTTGGAAGGCGGCGAGAAAGGGCTTGCTTTTGCATCGGGAATGGCAGCTGTTTCCGCTGTGTTGATCGCCCTGACGAAAACAGGGGATCATATCCTGTGTTCCAACGGGTTATACGGATGTACATTCGGGCTGCTTACCATGATGGAGGAGAAGTATGACATTACACACAGTTTCAGTCATATGAGGACAGAAGAGGAAGTGCGGGAGCAAATAACGGATAGGACGACGTGTGTCTTCATTGAAACGCCGATTAATCCTACAATGCGGGTGATTGATCTTGAGATAGTCGCAAAAGTAGCTAAGGAATATGGTGTTCCGGTCGTGGTGGACAATACATTCTGCACCCCTTATCTCCAGCGCCCATTGGAAAAAGGGTGCGATATTGTTATCCATAGTGCGACGAAATATATCAGCGGACACGGAGATGTTATTGCAGGTCTTGTGGTCGGCGATGAAGAATTCATGAACCGTCTTCGAATGTCGGAACAGAAGGACATAGGTGGAGTATTGTCTCCTTTTGATGCCTGGCTGCTTTTGAGAGGATTAAAAACGCTCCATGTCCGTATGGATCGCCACAGTTCGAATGCACAAGTGATTGCTGATAAGCTAGCTTCTCACCCGAGAGTAGAGCGTGTCTATTATCCTGGAGTAAGGGAGATAGACAGCCCGGCCGGCCGACAGATGAGAAATGGCGGTGGAGTCGTTGCTTTTGAACTGAGTGGAGGCAAGCGTGAGGCGCAGAACTTCATTGACAGATTATCGTTTATTCGGATTGCCGTCAGCCTTGGGGATGCGGAGACGCTTATTCAGCACCCCGCCTCGATGACCCATGCAGTCGTACCGGCACACAAAAGGGAAGAAATGGGGATTACCGATTCGCTGATCCGCCTGTCCGTAGGACTTGAAGCAGCTGATGATATTTGGCATGATATATATCAAGCATTATCCGTGTGAGCGGGAAGAAGCCGGAGCAATTTGAACCGGCTTCTTCTTTAAATGGACAAAGGTTCCGCGTTTACCTTATTTTTTGAAGGGAAAAGAACCACATGGATAATGTGAGGAAGGAAACGGACAGCAATACCCTCTAAATACAAATGATAAGCAGAAAGGGACGATGCAGTATGTTTAAGAAACTATTTGGTAAGAAAAGTGTAGAAGAGCAAATCGTAGCACCTGTAAATGGTAAGGTTGTACCTCTGGACGAAGTGGACGACCCTGTATTCAGTCAGCGGATGATGGGGGACGGAATCGCTGTCGAACCCAGCGACGGAAAGATCGTGGCACCCGTTTCCGGAGAAATTGTCCAGCTGTTCCCGACGAATCACGCGATCGGAATTAAAACGAAATCCGGTGTGGAAGTTCTTGTCCATATCGGTCTTGAAACCGTCTCCATGGAAGGAGAAGGGTTTGAAGGACATGTGAAAACCGGCGACCACGTGGATGTCGGAGATCATTTGATCACGTTCGATGTTGAATTAGTGAAAGAGAAAGCGAAAAGCACGATTACACCAGTGGTCATCACGAACTATGATGATATCGTCGATCAATTCGACCCTGCTTATTCCGACGGTGCAAGCGCAGGTCAGACGACCGTTGCCACACTCCAGACAAAATAAAAGGACAAGCCCTTGATGAGGTATTTCAAGGGCTTTTTTTTAGATCGGAAACTTTCTTAGATTAGGATTGGAAACGTTACCGGGAACGACGTATAATGAAAACAGAGTTTGTCCCAATGGTAAGGGAACGGCCAATTGTAAAGAGAGGATGAGTGATATGAAGAAAGGTATCATCAGTTTAGGAGAAGCCTGATCGATTTTATCCCTTTGGATGATCAGAACATCAATTTTCAAAAAAGTCCCGGCGGGGCACCTGCTAACGTAGCCGTCGGTCTTGCACGGCTTGGAGCAAAATCTACGTTCCTCGGTAAAGTAGGAGACGACGTACTCGGACGCTTTTTGAAAGAGACACTGGGCAGCTATGGTGTACATACGGACCACATGTACTTAACGCAGGACACGAGGACCGGTGTCGTATTCGTTACGCTTGGGGAAGACGGAGAACGAAGCTTTGATTTCTACATCGACCCAAGTGCCGATCGTTTTCTTGAGGAAGAAGAGATTGATGATGATTTATTCCGAGCTCATAACTTATTCCACTTCGGTTCGATTTCCATGATCAATGAGCCTTCGAAGTCTGCTACCAAGAAGGCGGTTGCGCGTGCCCGAGAAGAAGGGATGATTGTTTCTTATGATCCTAACCTCCGACTCGGGTTGTGGCCTTCCGGAGAGCAGGCGAAAGAAACAATTCTTTCTATGCTCGGAGAGGCGGATGTTGTGAAAATCTCAGAAGAAGAATTGGAATTTCTTACAGGGGAACAGGAAATAGATAAAGGTGTAAGAGCACTTGCATCGTATGACATTCCATTGCTTTACGTAACGATGGGCGGGGAAGGAAGTCATCTGTTTACAAATTCCGGTCATGTCCACGTTCCGGCTATGAAAGTAAAAGCTGTCGACACCACAGGAGCGGGGGATGCCTTTGTTTCAGGGATCCTTTATCAATTAAGCGAGCGTAATCAAGCTGTTGACGAGTTATCTATGGAAGACATGGAATCGATTACTCGTTTTGCAAGTGTATCGGGTGCGCTTGCGGCCGCGACCAAAGGGGCAATGACGGCATTACCGACCTTGGATGAGGTCGAAGGATATTTGAAATAAGGGAGGCGTCGTTTTGTCAGAACGCGATTTAGAATTACGAAGACTAGCTAACGAAGAAGTGGAGAAGCATAAGGACACAGTGGAATCCGATCCTTACCGCCTGAAGTATCATCATATGCCCCCGGTCGGGCTGCTGAATGATCCGAACGGATTTATTCAATGGAAAGGTACGTACCATCTTTTCTACCAATGGATGCCCTTCGACACCGGCCATGGTGCGAAGTTTTGGGGCCATTACGCCTCCGAAGACTTAGTGAAATGGCGGCATGAGCCCATAGCTTTGACGCCTTCGGACTGGTTTGACAAAAACGGAGTTTATTCAGGAAGTGCAGTGGTTCATGATGATGAACTCTATCTTTTCTATACGGGAAATGTGAAAGACGAGAATGATAACCGGGAGGCTTATCAATGCATCGCAGTATCGCAAGACGGTGTACACTTCGAGAAACAAGGGGTGGCTGTCAACCTTCCTGAAGGGTACACACCTCACTTCAGAGATCCAAAAGTTTGGAAGAAAGCCGATCATTGGTATATGGTCATTGGAGCACAAAGCGAAGATCTTCAAGGGAAAGTTGTTATGTTCCAGTCATCAGACTTAAAGAACTGGGAGTTGATGGGTCCGGTGACAGGAAGCGGGGAGGGGACCCTTGGCTCCTTCGGTTATATGTGGGAATGTCCCGACTTGTTTGAACTAGGTGGAAAAGACATCCTGATCGTATCGCCTCAAGGACTGCAACCTCAAGGTATGAACTATGCCAATACGTATCAGAGTGGATACTTCGCAGGTGCTCTTGATTACAACACTGGAAAGCTTGAGCACGAAGACTTCCGGGAACTAGACCGAGGGTTTGAGTTCTATGCCCCTCAAACGACCCTGGACGAACAGGGGAGAAGGCTTCTCTTCGGATGGATGGGTGTGCCTGACCAGTATGAACAGGCCCATCCAACCATCGAATATCAGTGGGTTCACTGCATGACCCTTCCGAGAGAATTGACCTGGAATGGCACGCAGATCATTCAGAAGCCTGCGGAAGAGCTTAAGCAGATGAGAGGACCGGTGCTCCTTCATTCGTCTATTACGATTAACAATGATCAAAAGGCAATCAGAGGGATAGAAGGGAAAAGCGTTGAGTGGAACCTGGAGTTTGAGAAAATTGAGGATCAATTCGCCATCGAGCTTTTCCAATACGCTTCTTTAAGTTATAAGGACGGCGTGCTCACCTTGTCCAGGCCCCATTTGGAGGACAAAACGAAAACGGAATTCCGTCGGGTCGCCCTTGAACAAGGGTTGAAGAGTATGCGTTTGTACGTCGACCACTCCTCTCTTGAAGTATTCATAAATGAAGGGGAAGAAGTTATGACTTCACGAATCTTCCCTCAGCCGGAAGAAGAACATATTCTGTTCACCTCCCTCGGTGAAAGTACATTCTCTATTGAACAATGGAAGCTGGATGGTTTTCAACACGCCTGATTGCTAACGGACGTGTGCTTCCAGAATAAATACAGATTGTGATAAAATGTTCTTATGTTAATCGTACGGAGGGGTCATGTGATGAGTCAATCTTCTAAAAAAATGAAAGCAAGTGAACGGCGCGACCATATTCTAACGTTATTGAAACAGAAGCGTACTCCTGTAACGGGAAGCTCTCTGGCAGAGGAAATGAACGTGACCCGCCAGGTGATCGTCGGCGATGTGTCCTTGTTGAAAGCTGCCAATGAACCGATTGTCGCTACTAGTCAGGGGTACATGTACATGACAGATGCGAAAGAAGACATGGCATTCGAACGGACGATTGTCTGCCAGCATGCCGGTGAATCAACGGAAGAAGAATTGAATATTCTTGTTGACCACGGAGTCCATGTCCAGGACGTCGTCGTAGAACATCCGATTTACGGCGACTTGACAGCTCAGCTGCGCATAGCGAACAGGCGGGATGTGAAGAAGTTCATTCGGAAGGTCGAGTCCACCAACGCCTCGTATCTTTTGGAACTCACGGGAGGTATTCACACCCACACGATAGCAGCGGATAATAAGGAAGCATTGAATGAAGCAGAAGAAGCCTTGCAAGAAGCCGGTATTCTTCTGAATCAATAGCCATGCAGAAAAAAGGGAAATGCTTTATCAAGAAGCATCTCCCTTTTTTCTTATGAAGCGGAAAAGATATCCCTCTGTTTTAATCAGGGTGGTTTCGGGGATGAGTGTGGTATATTTAAATAATAATCGTAAGATAGGTAAAGGCAGGTGATTCCAATGGATTTTTTACCTCACATACTCAGCTTTCTCCTAGCATTTAACGTTCTTCTCGCTCTGGCGATTGTGTTCCTCGAACGAAGGGATGCAAGTGCGACGTGGGCATGGTTGATGGTCTTGTTGTTCTTACCGATCGTCGGCTTTATCTTATACTTAATCTTCGGAAGGCGTTTGAGCAACAAAGAAATTTTTACGTGGGATAAGAAAAGCAGGCTTGGCTTACTGACCGCTGTGCAGGAGCAGCTGCAGGCGATCAAGGAGGATAAGCTGGAAGTGTATCATGAGGACATCATTCCATATGAAGATTTAATTTATATGCACTTAAAGAATAATGATGCATTGCTGTCCCAGAACAATGAAGTGGAAATATTCACGGACGGCCAGAAGAAATTCCATGCTCTGATGCAGGATATTGAAGAAGCGGAGGATCACATTCATCTGCTGTATTATATTCTTAGAGATGATAATCTCGGGCAGAGGCTGGCGGACGTCCTGATAAGGAAAGCACAGCAGGGACTTGAGGTAAAATTACTATATGATGATATGGGCTCGAGGCTCTTGAAGAGAAAGTACAAGAAGAAGCTGGTCGAGGCAGGAGTTCAAGTCGAGTCTTTCTTTCCGTCTCTTATTCCAAAGGTCAATTTCAAAATCAATTATCGTAATCATAGAAAACTGGCAATTATTGATGGGAAGATCGGTTACATCGGCGGTTTCAACATCGGCGATGAATACTTAGGGTTCAACAAGCGTTTCGGATACTGGCGTGATACGCATTTGAGAGTGGAAGGGGAAACGGTCAATCACATGCAGACGCGCTTCATTCTCGACTGGAATCAGGCTTCCAGAAGGGATATCGTCTATGAAGAGCGTTATTATCAGGCGGAACCGAAGGGGGATGTCGGCATGCAGATCGTTTCCAGCGGGCCGGATTCCGAATGGGAGCAGATCAAGCATGGGTACATTAAGATGATTCTGTCTGCTAAGGATTATGTGTACATTCAAACGCCTTACTTCATTCCTGATGACAGTTTGCTGGATGCACTCCGCGTAGCTGTCCTTTCCGGGGTCGACGTCAGGATTATGATCCCCAACAAGCCGGATCATCCATTCGTATACTGGGCTACTTACTCCAATATCGGCGATATGCTGAAGGCGGGAGCAACCATTTATGTATATCAAAAGGGGTTCCTGCATGCGAAAACGTTAGTAGTTGATGGGAATATAGCATCCGTCGGAACAGCAAACATCGATGTTCGAAGCTTTCGGTTGAATTTTGAGGTCAATGCCTTCCTCTACCATCCGGATATCTCCAAAACACTGGCAGACCGATTTCAGGAAGACATTGCAGATTCGACAGAGCTCACTTTGAAGCTCTATCAATCCAGATCGAAATGGATAAGGTTTAAAGAAGCCATTTCCAGGCTGTTATCACCGATTCTTTAGATAGAAGCGGAAATAAAAAGAGCCCCTGCGCATTGCGCAGGGGCTCTTTCGAGAGAGGTTGATTATAATAATGGTGTCTGAAAGGTCTGCGGCAAAGTTCAATCAGGCATTGGTTGGAGGGGGGATCGTATGCCTGGTCCCCTTTAACCGCCAGACGTTTCAAGACATATCAAATTAATAGCTTATCTGTTGTTCTTATTGAGAGGTTAGCGTAAGTTTTATATTCATTGGGCTGCCGTCACGATAAACGGTCAAATCTGCAGTATCTCCATCGTCCATTTCGTTATAAAGATACTTTCTTAGATCAATGAGGGATTTTATTTCTTCCCCATCGATTTCCGTAATGACATCGTACCGGTCGATTCCTGCCTTTTGGGCGGGGGAACCTTGTTCGATACCCTGTACAAGCACGCCTCCTTTAACATCCTCCGGGAGCCCTAATTCATCCTGCAGGATTTGATTAGGTACCTGAGTGACATCTTGGAGTGAAACGCCCATATAAGGCCGTTCTACTTGTCCTTTGGATTCCAGGTCCTCGATGACTGGCTTGGCTACATCCATCGGGATGGAAAATCCGATGCCTTCCACTTCTGCTTTGGCAATTTTCATCGAGTTAATCCCAATGACTTCCCCTTGCAGATTTATCAATGCCCCACCACTGTTTCCTGGGTTGATGGCAGCATCCGTTTGGATCACTTCGGTCTGCCAGTCTGGCTGTTGGTCTCCGTTAATATCTACAGGGATATCCCTTTTAAGACCACTGACAATACCTTTGGTGGCTGATCCAGCGAACTCCATGCCTAGCGGGTTACCGATGGCTATGGCTGTCTGGCCGACCTCTACGTCTTTCGCTTCACCCAACCGGGCAACCTTTTGGACGTGTTCGCTATCTATCTGTAAAACGGCTAGATCTGTTAACGGGTCACTGCCTTTCAATTCGGCATTCACTTTCGTTCCATCACTTAAAATGACTTCCAGTTCGGAAGCATTCTCTACTACGTGATGGTTGGTGGCAACAAAAGCTTTATCACCGTCTTTCTTATAAATGACCCCGGATCCAGTACCGGCTTTTTCTGCACCTTGTGAACCATTCTGGATATTGCTTATCCCGACGACTGCTGGGGAGGCTTCATCTATCGCCTGTGTTACGGCCTCTTGTGTTTCTCCAATCTCAAGTTCGTTCGCTTGAGCAGTAGGCTGATCTGTGTTGATATGGATGGAAATTCCTTTCCATTGGAACACAGTCGTAACAAGAAAAACAGCGATGATGGCACCTAGGACGCTGAAGGCCAATCCAGAACGCTTATACTGGCTTTTTCGGTGTTTTTTCTGTTTTTCGTCATCAAACATAGAGAAGCGCTGGCTCCTTTCTCTTCGTTTCGATGTATGTCTCTTGATGTCTCTTACATTCTTTATAATACGCTCGATATATGGAATGACTTTGGAGTAAATGTGGAAAAAGTGTGTAATGAAGGGAGAACGCCCGCTAATATGAGAAAATAAGTAGAGGACGATCGTTTGAAGGAGGAATAAGCATGGACTATAAGATCGGTCTTGTAGAAGATGATCCGAATATAAGAGATATTGTGGAAGGATATTTGAAGAAAGAAGGCTATCGTGTCTACGCTTCCGATACGGCTGAAAAGGCGTGGGAGGTATTTGAGGAAGAGACACCTGACTTGTGGGTGCTGGATATTATGCTTCCAGGTATGGACGGGTATGAGTTTTGTAAGAAGATAAGGCAGACGTCGGAAGTACCCATTTTAATCATATCAGCGAAGGATGATGAAGTCGATAAAATCCTGGGGCTGGAGCTTGGTGGAGATGATTATTTGACGAAGCCCTTCAGCCCGAGAGAGTTGATGGCGCGTGTGAAGCGTCATTTAAAGAGATGGGAAGCATTACGACCTGTCTCCGAAGAACAGGGAGACAGGGTTATCGCAGGGGAGCTGGAGTTGAGTTATTCCGAGCGTCGGGCTTACTTCCGATCCGAAGAGGTGGAAGTGACGACAAAAGAATTCGAAATGCTCCGCATCCTCGCATCCCAAGTTAATCGTGCTTTTTCCCGGGAGGAACTTCTCATCAAGGTGTGGGGAGAGGACTACTTCGGAAGCGATCGGGCGGTGGATGATCTCATCAAAAGGTTGCGGAAGAAAATGAGCCAGCTTCCGATTGAGACCGTTTGGGGACATGGCTACCGGCTCCGGGAGAAGGGGTCATGAAGCTTCAATACCAGCTGAATGCCGCATTTGCTGCCTTGATCATCGCAATCATGTCCATTACCGCTTTCTTCATTTATTCTCTGCTCATGGATATGCTGATTCAGGACGAACAGAGACAATTGAAGGGGAGAGCCGAATTGCTGATCAACGTCATTAATGAAGACGGACCCGACAGGAACACACAGTTGTCCGAGCTGATTCAAGATAGAAATTATCCGATCCTTCTATTCGACAGGAGTACGGGGGAAGTATTGTTCCGGACGATGCCGGCAGACATCGCATACACCTGGATCGACAGGTATGAGGATGAATTGATGGGGCAGGAAGTGTGGGAGAGCCGGGAAGAGAAATATGTGGTCTACGATTTTGCAGTGAACTCCGGAAACGATCAAGTATTGGTGATGGCCACACCGCTCAATGACCTGCAGGCTGTCCAGTCCGTTTTCGCGCTTCGTATGCTTGCTGTTTTCGTAATCGGTCTGTTGATGGCTATCATCGTCAGCTATGTGCTGACTTGGAGGCTCGTCACTCCACTGACGAAATTGAAACGAGAATTAAAGAAAATTGAGAAACGGCAGTTTTCTGATGTTCAGGAGGTGGAAGCTTCCGGAGAAATCCGGGAAGTGGAGCAGAGCGTAAGGCAGATGGCGAAAGAACTCTCGCGCTACATTCATTCGCAGAAGCAATTCTTCCAAAATGCCTCCCATGAATTGAAGACCCCGTTGATGTCTATCCAAGGTTATGCCGAAGGAATCAGGGACGGGGTGTTTGAAGGGGAAGCAAGAGAAAAGGGCTTGAATGTAATGGTAAGCGAAACGGAACGATTGAAGAAGATTGTAAATGAAATGATCTTACTCGCTAAGCTGGACAGTAATGAAGACGTCTACCATCCGGAAGACACGGATCTCTCTGAAATAGCCAATCAGGCCAAAGACTTGATCTATCCATTGGCGAGAGACAAAGAAATTGCGTTGGAGATGGGAAATGCAAGGCCGTTCCGCGCCAATGTAGATCCGGAACGAGTACTGCAGGCGCTGATTAACATTTTAAGCAACGCCGTTCGTCATGCCGAAACGAAGGTCTCTATCGAAACGGAAGAGAAAGAGAATCGTTTTTTGGTCCGTGTTATAGACGATGGAGGAGGTATTCCGGAAGAATTGCTTCCACAATTGTTTGAGCGTTTCATTAAAGGAAAAGGAGGAGAAACGGGTCTTGGTCTCGCCATTGCCAGAGCCATCATTGAGCGGAGCGGTGGAGAAATCAGCGCGTCCAACAAGAAGAACGGGACCGGAGCTGTTTTCGAGGTCCAGTTTTTTAGAAGAGAGTGAGAACGGACGAACATGGTATAATAGGAACAGAGAACGATTTCACATAGAAGAGAGGACAGAGACGATGGAAGCAAAACCATGTATAGATTCACTGACTGTTAAAAGTTCACACGTGCTCCCACCGGATACGAACAGCCACGGAACATTGTTCGGAGGAAAGTTGATGGCCCATATTGATGACGTAGCCGCTATTGCCGCCGTCCGTCATTGTCGTAAACCCGTTGTCACCGCTTCGACGGACTCTGTAGACTTTCTGCAGCCGGTTTTTGAAGGAGATACGATCTGCCTGGAGGCCTTCGTCACTTGGACACATAACACATCGATGGAAGTGTTCGTAAAAGCGACGACAGAGAATTTGCTTTCCGGTGAACGGAAAGTATGTACGACGGCTTTCCTGTCCATGGTTGCCGTGGATGAGAATAATGAACCTTCTCCAGTGCCTGGAGTCTATCCGGAATCAGAAGAAGAGAAATGGCTCCATGCGGGAGCTCAGAAGAGACATGAATACCGCAAGAACCGCAGGAAAGAATCGAAAGAACTGGCAGAGAAGTTCGGGACAGACCTGCCTTGGAAAAAATAAATGATTAAAAGAGGGGCTTCTTTTAAAGAAGCCCCTCTTTTACGTTTATTTCATATGAACAAGTTGTGACTGGGGGGAAGGGTCCTGTTTCATTGTACAGATGGATTCCCAGTTATAAGCTGCGCCGTCTCTTATGGTGAGAATCCTGTCCGCTATCGCCTTGGAATCTTCCCGATCGTGCGTGACCAGGATGGATGTGGTTCCTGTCTTTTTAATAATGTCCTTCAACTCACTCCGGATTTTAATTTGTAAATCCGCATCAAGATTACTGAAAGGCTCATCTAATAATAACAGAGAAGGTTTTGGGGCAAGTGCCCGGGCCAAAGCTATACGCTGCTGCTGTCCGCCGCTCAATTCATGCGGATACCGTTTTGTAAATGCCGTCATATTTACTAAGGACAAAACTTCATCCACGCGCATTTTCTTTTCTTTTTGCTTCATGCCTTTTAGTCCGAAGCGGATGTTTTCAGCAACCGTCATATGAGGGAATAAGGCATAGTCTTGGAATACCATACCGACTCCGCGTTTTTCAGGAAGAACGAAGGTATGATCATCCGTCATCGTCTCCTCGTTAATGACAATGCGGCCTTTCTCAGGCTTCTCCAGTCCACATAAAAGGCGTAGGACTGTACTCTTTCCGCTTCCGCTTTCGCCAAGTATGGAAATGATTTCCCCTTTTTTAATATGAAGGTTCAAGTGATCGACCGTGTACGATTTCACATTCTTGTATTTGAAGGTAAGGTCCTGAATGGTCACAAACATATCATGTAGGCTCCTTTTCTAATACTTGATAAAAAATGTAGATAGCCAAGGCGCTGATCAATACAATAATGATCGATGCCAGAGCTGCTTCCTGTATTTTCTCATCGCTGGCATACTTAAACGCATTGGTTGAAAGCGTGTCGAAGTTGAACGGCCGCAGAATTAAGGTCAAGGGAAGTTCTTTTATTATCTCAATGAAGGCCAGTAGAAATCCACTGACGATGGGCCCTTTCAGCATAGGGAGATCTACTTTGAAGAACGACTGCGTCACGTTCATTCCCAGCATTCTGGATGCCTCGGTGTACTTGTTGCCTATCTTATCAAAACCAGCTTCTATGGAATTATAACCAACTGCCAGAAAGCGTATGATATAGGCGGACACCAGTATGATCAGACTCGTGCTCAGGAAGAGCCGGCTTTCCAGACCCGTTTGTTGATAGAACAAGGAAAGCTTCTCATCCAGGTCAATGAATACAGTGCTGATTCCCACTGCAATCACGGCCCCTGGAATAGAGTAACCGAGAATGGTCGACTTGGATGCTAATTTGGAAAGAAAACTTTGATGCATCCTTGAAAAATTAGCAATGATGACAGCGAATAGGGTGATAATCATTGCACCTGCAATAGACACAAGGAGAGAATTCCATATTAATTGTGCAAATGCAGGGGATGCGATCTTTTTATACGTCAGGAACAGCCAATCAACCAACTGAAGAACAGGGATCAAGAACCCTGCAGCAAAGATAAGGAAACAGTAAAGAAATGCCATAGCTGCCTTTACACCATGTAAACGAATTGGTGTCAATGGTCTGGCTTTGGCTGTAGTCGTACTATATTTCTTCCTGCCCCGCAGCCATCTTTCAAGCAGCAGTACAATAAATACGATCATCATAAGTGTGGCAGATAATTTGATTGCTGCGTTCAAATCATTCATTCCGAACCAAGTTTGAAAAATGGCTGTGCTGAATGTGGGAACACCAAAGTATTGAACGACCCCATAATCATTCAGCACTTCTAATAGAACGAGGCTCGCTCCTCCTACAACTGCACCTCTGGACACCGGGAGGACGACACGGAAGAATATTTCCATTGGATTCCGTCCCAATAAACGGGCATTTTCAATTAACGAAGCGGATTGGTTGGCAAGGAAGGCCCGCGTTATCGTATAGACGTAAGGGTAGAGAAATAATGTGAAAATGAGAACAGCTCCGGGTAAGTTCAGGATGTTGAAGTAGTCCTGATTCACTTCCACTCCCCACTGGTTTCTTAACGTAGTTTGAATGACTCCGGTATAATTGAGGATCCCATTGTATGTGTATCCGGCAATATAAGGAGGAACTGCAAGGGGAAGAATGAGCCCCCATTTAAAAAATCCACGCAGAGGGAAGTCATACGCGGAAATAATCCAAGCTAGACTTGTCCCGATAAGAATCGTGAATAATCCGGTGCCTATGATGAGAAGGCCCGTGTTCGTTAACAGGTCTGGTAAAATGTACGTTTGTATGTGTTCCCAGTTTTCTGCTTTTCTGGTGAAAAAGTTAGTGAAGATGGAGAGATTGGGGATCAGGATCAGAACAACGATAGCTATGGTGAAGAGCGTCCAACTATTTGTATAACCGGATAATTTTCTGGAGAGTTTCAAAAGCGACACATCCTTTAACGACCGCACTGTTTTCTCATAGTGGAAGTACCGCACAGGAAACCTGGTGCGGTACTTCTGATTCAACTGTTATTTCCAACCGACTTCATTCATAATTTGAATGGCTCTGTCATTGTTTTCGCCAAGTTCATTCAACGGGATATCCTGTTCTTTAAAGTCTCCCCAGCTTTGCAGAAGCTCTGATGCTTCTACATTTGGATTGACAGGGTATTCGTAGTTGGCTTCTGCAAATTCTTTCTGTGCTTTCTCTTCCGTCAGAAACTCCATGAACTTTTTAGCGTTTTCTTGGTTTTTACTGCTGGTTGTCATACCTATTCCGCTGATATTGACGTGTGTACCCGTTGTTTCCTGGTTAGGGAAAATCACCTCGAGTTGTTCCGCCGCCTTTACTTCTTCTTCCTCTTCAGAATTCAGCATCTGGCCGAGGTAGTATGTGTTCATGACTGCAACATCTCCTTCACCGGATGCAATGGCTTTCGCCTGATCGCGGTCACCGCCTTGAGGATCTCTTGCCATGTTGTCTACAATACCCTTTGCCCAATCCTTCGCATTCTCTTCCCCATCGATGGATATCATGGATGCGAGTAGAGACTGATTATAAATGTTGGAGGAAGAGCGGATTAAGACTTTCCCTTGAAAGGCATCTTTGGTCAAGTCGGAATACGTTTGGATGTCTTCTTTATTAACTCGATCTTTGTGAGCTACGATAATCCGGGCCCGCTTCGTCAAGCCAAACCAGGTTTTATCTGTATCCCGGAATTTTTCAGGGATGTTCTCTGTAAGTACGTCACTGTCTACAGGTTGAAGTAACTCCTGTTCTTTTGCTCGGTGCAGGCGTCCGGCATCGGCAGTAACAAGAAGATCTGCCTCTGATGCTTTGCCCTCTCTGGCCAGGCGTGCAATCAGTTCGTCATCTTTACCTTCTATCACGTTGACTTTAATGCCTGTTTGATCTTCAAATTCTTCGTATAGCTGCTGATCTGTGTCATAATGCCGCCCTGTATATAAGTTGATTTCGCCTTTATCCTTTTCTTTTTCATCGCCCGCCGTTTCCGAGCTTTCTTCTTTACTGCTGCTTCCGCAAGCGGCTAAGAAGAGGGAAGTGAGTAGTAATAAGAATCCAATTAAATACTTTTTCTTTTTCATCTGCATCCACCTCTGCTATGTAATCGGTTAAGTGAAGAATGATAATCATTATCAATCTATTTTCTATCTTAATGATAAGGATTATCAAAGAGATGTCAATAGCAATTTTTACTCTTTTCTATCTTGTAAAGAGTTATGGAAGAAAACCTAACATATATGATATGATAAACAAGTTGTCACTTTTCGAAGTTTTTAAAAAGATTTAATCGGGAAAGTGTTAATAACTGGAAACTAAATGAATTTTAAAAATTACAAAAGAGGTGAATGGTATGGAAGCAGTTCTATCGTTCTTAAACGATTGGATGTGGGGAACCATCCTTGTTGTGGCATTGCTCGGAGTAGGTTTGTGGTTCTCTATTAAGTTGAAATTTATTCAATTCCGTTATATTCCGGAAATGTTCCGCGTGTTATTCGATAAACGATCCATTTCTGCGGAAGGGAAGAAAGGAACATCGCCTTTTCAGGCATTTGCTATCAGTACAGCATCACGGGTTGGTACAGGTAACCTTGCTGGTGTGGCTGCGGCAATTACCATCGGTGGACCTGGTGCAGTATTTTGGATGTGGATTGTTGCGATTCTGGGTGGAGCATCCAGCTTCATTGAGAGTACGTTAGCTCAAGTGTATAAAGTTCCGGATAAAAACCAATATCGAGGCGGTCCTGCCTATTATATTGAGAAAGGGCTTAAGAACAGGACGCTGGGTATAGTCTTCGCTATTACGATAACGTTTACATACGGTCTTGTATTCAGCTCTGTGCAATCCAATACCATTCGCCTTGCGTTTGAAAATTCATTCGATATCGGTAAATGGTTGATGGGTGGTATTTTGACCTTGGCTGTCGCGTTGATCATCTTCGGTGGTCTGAATCGGATCGCACAAGTTACACAAATCATTATTCCAATCATGGCTATCTTCTATATTATTCTTGCTGGGTACGTGCTTATCATGAATCTTGGCCAAGTACCGAATATGATTGGACAGATCTTTGCAGGAGCCTTCGGTTTCAGAGAAGTTGCCGGTGGAACCTTTGGAGGTATGATTCTGATTGGAATTAAGCGTGGACTCTTCTCGAACGAAGCTGGGATGGGTAGTGCGCCAAACGCTGCTGCTACGGCAGAGGTGTCTCACCCGGTTAAGCAGGGGTTGATTCAGACGTTGGGTGTCTTTACAGATACCCTGCTAATCTGTAGTGCGACAGCTGTCATCATCCTGTTCGCGGGAGACTACGCCAATACGGACCTAGACGGTATTCAATTGACACAGGCTGCTTTTGAATCGGAGCTTGGTGCGTGGGCAGCCATCTTCATCGCGGTTGCTATTCTCTTGTTCGCTTTCAGTTCTATCATTGGAAATTATTATTATGGTGAAACGAACATGGACTTTATCAAGACAAGCAAAGTAAATATCTTCGTTTATCGTATCGCAGTACTAGCGATGGTCATGTTCGGTGCTATTGCTGAATTCGGCCTTGTTTGGGCATTAGCCGACTTAATGATGGGAATTATGGCTTTGATCAACCTTTATGCTATCTTCCGCTTGGCACCTGTTGCTTATGCTGCATTGAATGACTATCGTAAACAGCGGAAAGCCGGTAAGGACCCGGTCTTCTACCAGGATCATCTTCCTGATGTAGACGGTATGGAATATTGGAAGAGAGAACACGAACATGGTTCATAAATAGGATGGAAGTACAGGAACTGCTCTGATGATCAATCAGAGCAGTTTTCTTTTTGGAGCCGCGTTATGGCCTGGCGCCGGGCAAGCGAAAGAAACCAATAGATGTGATATGATGAATGCAGATTATGTTAAAGGGATGAGCGGAATGAGCTTACTATCAGTGAATGAGTTAACCAAAAGTTATGGAGATAAAGATCTCTTCGATCACATTTCTTTCACCATAGCTAATCAACAGCGTATCGGCTTGATCGGTGTCAACGGAACAGGGAAATCGACACTGTTGAAGATTCTAGCCGGGATGGACAGCGTGGACGCGGGGGATATGGACCACGCAAAGGATTTTCGTGTGGAATACCTGCCTCAAGATCCTGAATTGGATGAAAAGAAAACCGTCCTTGAACAGATTTATGAGGGAAATGCAGAAATTATGGTCGCGATGAGGCAGTATGAGAAAGTGCTGCTGGAACTCTCGGCAGATCCAGAGGACACGGATGTTCAAGAGCAGTTGTTCCGTGTGCAGCAGCACATGGAGGAGAAGAACGCCTGGGAAGCGAATACAGCGGCGAAGACGATCCTTTCCAAATTAGGCGTCGATTATTTCGACAAGCAGATCGGTGAGCTGTCCGGTGGCCAGAGAAAAAGGGTGGCCATCGCCAAAGCATTGATACAACCGGCAGATCTGCTTCTATTGGATGAGCCGACCAACCACCTTGATAACGAAACGATTGAATGGCTGGAAGAGTTCCTTGCGTCATATCGAGGTGCGTTGATGATCGTCACCCACGATCGGTACTTCCTGAATCGGGTGACCAATTTGATTTATGAATTGGATAAAGGCAGGCTTTACACCTATGAAGGGAATTATCAGACTTTCCTTGAGAAGAAGGCAGAGAGAGAAGAGTGGGAACGGCAGGCGGAGCAAAAGCATCAAAACACACTGAGACGTGAACTTGCCTGGCTGAGGGCTGGTGTAAAGGCGAGATCGACGAAACAGAAAGCGCGTATTCAACGAGTCGAATCCATGAAAGAAGAAACGTTCCATACACAGAAAGAAGAAGTGGATATGGCAATCGGCTCCACAAGACTGGGAGATCAGGTTATCGAGTTGCAAGGGGTGACCTATCAGTATGAGGGTCAGAAACTGTTTGAGAATCTCGACTACCTTATCGTTCCGGGGGAAAGACTGGGCATCATCGGCCCTAACGGCTCCGGTAAAACGACGTTGTTGAACGTCATGGCGGATCGCCTGCAGCCCTACAGAGGTGTTGTGAAAACAGGGACCACCGTAAAAATCGGTTATTATACGCAGGATCATGGAGAATTAGATGAAAGCCTTAAGGTAATTGAATACATTAAAGAAGTGGCAGAGGTTATTCGTACGGCGGACGGAACGGAAATTACCGCAGAACAAATGCTTGAGCGTTTTTTGTTCCCGAGACCTCAGCAATGGACGTATATCAAACGTTTATCCGGTGGAGAGCGACGACGGTTGTATTTGCTGCGTGTGCTGATGAGTGAACCGAACGTCTTGTTTCTTGATGAACCGACCAATGACTTGGATACGGAAACGCTCAGTGTCCTGGAAGAGTATCTCGAGCATTTCCCTGGGGTTGTCGTGACTGTTATTTCCTTGATCGGGTTGTCGATAAGCTGCTCGCTTTCGAGGATGGAGGCTTTGTGCGCAAATTTTATGGTAATTATACGGAATACCTGGAATTGAAAAAGGAAACAGAACAAAAGGCTCAAGTGGAGAAAAAAGCCTCCCTGCAGGAAGAAACGCGCCGATCCAACCGTAAAAGAAAGCTCTCCTATAAAGAAAAACAGGAATGGGAAACGATTGAAGATGAAATTGCTGAATTGGAGACGAAGCTGGAAGATTTAAATCATCAGCTTGCAGCGGAAGCAACCAACTATGACAGAGTGCAGGAATTATCTTCCGAGCAGCAAAAGGCGGAAACAGAGTTGGAAACGAAAATGGAGCGGTGGGAAGAATTGTCGCTCATTGTGGAAGGAATGGAAGACTGATAACCGGGGGACTCGGATTGGCCGAGTCTCCTTTTTTGTGGTTCTGGTTATAATATGAAATAATGTATTCGGATACAAGGAAACTGAATTGGAGGAAAATTCAATGAAAATGCCTAGTGTTGAGAAATTAGAGAAATATGCAGATCTTGCTTTACGAACAGGTGTGAACCTGCAAAAAGGCCAGCTGCTAATGATTAACTCTACTATTGAAGGTGCAGAATTCACCCGTATTGTAGCACGTAAAGCTTTTGAGCTTGGTGCGAAGAATGTACATATTAACTGGTCTGACGACGCACTGACGCGTATGAAATATGAACATGCGGATAAAGAAACGTTATCTGACGTTCCGGAATGGCAGCAGCAGAAGTTCACCTACTTTGCAGAGCAGGGGGCGGCAGTACTATCGATTCGTTCTACTGATCCGGATCTTCTTAAAGGAATAGACGGAGAGAAAATTGCAGCGGCGAACAAAGCCGGGGCAGAAGCGATGTCTACTTTCCGTTCCTACACGATGAATGACCGTATTCCGTGGTCGATTGTAAGTATTCCTGTACCTGCCTGGGCACAAAAGATCTTCCCGGGGGAAGAAGAGGATACAGCGGTTGAGAAACTTTGGGAACAAATCTTCAGCATCGTCCGCGTCGATCGTGAGGATCCTAATGAAGCGTGGGCAGAGCACAATAAAACATTGATCAAAGCCCGTGAATTCCTGAATAAGAAGCAGTATAAGAAGCTGATTTATAAGGCACCGGGTACGGACCTTGCTGTCGGTCTACCGGAGGGGCACGTTTGGAAAGGCGGTCCTGCACAGACAGAAGGAGAAGAGATTCCGTTCAACCCTAACATGCCGACAGAAGAAGTGTTCACCGCGCCTCATAAATATGAAGTAGAAGGTACGGTCTCAAGCACAAAGCCGTTGAACTATGGTGGGAACGTCATCGATCGATTTAAACTGACCTTTAAAGAAGGGAAAGTCGTCGATTTTTCAGCCGAAGAAGGAGAAGAAACATTGAAACACCTTCTTGATACGGATGAAGGTTCCCGTCGTCTGGGGGAGCTGGCATTGGTGCCGCATGAATCTCCGATTTCCCAGTCGGGACTCATCTTCTACAACACATTGTATGATGAGAATGCCTCCTGTCACTTGGCGCTTGGAAAAGCATATCCAACAAACATGACCGGCGGTTCATCCATGAGTGAAGAGGAGCTTGATAAGAACGGGATCAACCACAGCCTCTCCCACGTTGATTTCATGATGGGTTCTGCTGAGTTGGACGTCGACGGCGTTCTTGCAGATGGAACAACAGAACCAGTGATCCGTAAAGGAAGCTGGGCTCTTACTTTCGAATAATAAGATAGAAAAAGGAAGCTGATATTTCAGCTTCCTTTTTTTGTTACCAGCGTACATCAATGCCTTCGAATTGGAGTTCCTCATAGTTTGGAACGACGGTGGGGTCGAGTCGGACGATGGTTAGAGATTTCAGTTTTAAAAGATCATCTACTGTCCCATTGAAAGAGGAACTTGCAATATTTAAATATTGGACATGCTGCATCCCTTCCTGCATGGAACTTAAGTCAGTGACGGTGTCACCGATGATGGTGACCTGTTCCAATATGGGGAGGTGCTTCAGCAGATATCCCGGGATGACTGCATGATTGAGTTTCAAGACGCGGAGCGACTGCATCGCTTCAAAGACCTCTTCATTCTCATCCACAACATAAGTGCTGTCTAAATGAGAAGCATTAATTGTTAATTCCTGAAGGTTCATCAAGTCTGCTTTCGTAATTTCCTCCGGCTTCTTATTCAAATCACGGGCGATCGATCGTAACAGCAGATCGTTTATTTCCAATGGCTCTTGATCATCCTCAAAAGTTTTGAAGGCATGGTCTGTAGGATTAGAGTAGAACGTCTCAATCGTTACGTGCTTTCCATCTTCTGAGAGGGTGGAGATCTTTACCAAAGGACTGACCTCAAAGGAGGGGATGTCTATTTCAAGGAACACGTCGATCTCGCCATTTTGATAATCCTCGAGGTCCGGCGTGCGCTTCGGCGACCAGGATTCTGCAATGCCGTCATTGTCTTCCTTCCAATGATAAGCATAGGTATAGGTCGCGTTTTCTTCCACACCCACTTTTGGTAACGTTTCTCCACTTCCGTACTTATCCAAGACGTCTTGCATATTCTCCGGGAGAGGGTTGGTAAGGATAACCTGCTTGAATTCTTCCAGAAACGCTTCCTGTGTAAGCTTCGGTTCTTTAACGGATACCAATGGCTCCGTTTCTGACTCTGGTTTGCTCTGCTCCGGAGACGCGGTTTGTTCAAAGAGGTTGCTGGACTGCACGTAATAGATGGTCCCTGATAAGAATAGAACGGCAAGCAAAGCCGTCAGCAGGCGAGGAACCATAGTCGACCGTAAATGTTTCCTTTTTCTTCCTTCGTAAAACCTACGGCGGTCTCTATCCGTAAATAACGGCTTTTCACTGATTCTATTATCAAGAGCCTCTTGGATCTTCTTCTTATTATTCAAGGGTCCACTCTCCTTCTATGAGCTTTTCCTTCAGCATTTCTCTTGCGCGCTGCTTTCTCGTCTTTACAGTGGATAAGGGGATGCCGGTCACTTCTGCGATTTCTTTTTGTGTCAGGTGTTGATGAAACGTAAGAATCATAACTTCCCGGTATTTAACAGGCATATTCAGGATTGCTTCTGCAATTTCTTCCCACTGCTCTTTCTGTAAGACAACGTCCTCCAACTGTTTAGGATCCGTCTGTTCCAACCATTGATCTTTCATGAGCTTCATTCTCTGGAAAGGAGACCGAAGAAAATCCTTGCAGCGGTTGATAGCAATCCGCATCACCCACGTCTTTAACTGTGAACGACCATCAAAACGATCCCATTTCCTATAAACCAGCAGGAGTACCTCTTGAAACAGATCGTCTGTGGTGTGGTGATTTTTCACATATGTATATATCATCCGTTTTAACATTTCGCCGTATTCCATCATCACGAATTCAATGGCTTCATCACGTGTGAAGGAAGGCTCCTTCCGTTCCATCACCAAATTTCACTCTCCTTTCTGATTGTTAGACGTTCCCATGTGGAGGAAAGTCTTCTTTTTTCCTTTATTATCGTCAGACAGAGCATAGAAGGTATTGAAACGGGGGTTCAGGGGGAAAACAGAAGAAATGGAGGTGAAGGTGATGTATGATGCAGCCATAGTTGGAGCGGGGTTCGGTGGTTTGGCAGCTGCTGCGTCCCTTGTGAAGCGAGGACGAAAGGTCGCTGTCTTTGAAGCCTCCAATGAGCTGGGAGGAAGTGCCGGGAAATTTGACCGTCAAGGCTACCGTTTCCAATCAGGTGCAACGGTCGGAATGGGTTTTGAACCGGGAGGTGTATTTGATCAATTGTATGACGAGCTTGGTCTCGAGGTTCCTGTTATGACCACACTGGATACGATCATGGATATCCACATGCCTGATCGAACCATTCACTATTATCGGGACAGACAAGCGTGGTATGAAGAGATCGAGCTTCACTTTCCGGAGAAGTCCGCGGCTATTCAAGCTTTTTATGATGAAATCTTCTACGTCGGTGCCCTTGTCGACCGTTTAATAGACAAGCTTCCAATATTTCCGCCCCGGACATGGAAAGATGTTAAAAACCTGCTGCCGATGGTGGACCGGTCTTCTTTGCGTCTGCTTCCGTTCCTGAACCAGACAGTCGAAGATCGATTGAAGAAATATGGATTGGAACGCCACCAGCTGTTTCGGACGTTTCTTAATGGAGAGCTGATGGACAGTGTACAGACAAGCGTAGAGTATTGTCCGGCCTTTCTTGGTTGTGCAGCTCTCCAGACGTTTCATAAAGGTGCCTACGCCGTTCATGGAGGGCTTGCAACGATAGCAGAACAGCTTTCCGAATATATCAAGAGCGGCGGGGGAGAGATTTATATGCGCCACCCTGTACATCGGGTAGAGAAGGAAGCGGGAATGTTCCTTCTTCATTCCAAACGCAATAAAGTATTTCAGGCGAAAGAAATCATCCTTAACAATTCGGTCCATAATCTCCATGATACGTTATCAGAAGAGCTTCTGAAACAGACCTATATTAAGAAGACAAAGGAAGTGCAGCGGGAGGCATGGGGGGCTTTTATTATACATGCCGGGATCGACACATCTGTATTCCTAAATACAGATGTGCTGTATCATCAGTTCATCGATCCGGAACGGCCGGAGGAACTGCATGACGGAGGGCAGTTCCTCTTATCCCTTTCCGATCCGTCAGATAAGAGCATGGCGCCTGAAGGGAAGCGGTCTCTTACCATATCGACCCATACGGAGTTGGAGCAGTGGTGGCAGGCGGAGGAGTATGAAGAACATAAAGAAACCATGAAAAACCGGATGCTTCAGACGGTGGAACACTACTTCCCGGGATTCGCGGAAGGGTTGGATATTGTCCTGCCGGGTACACCATTGACTTTTCATAAGTGGCTGAGAAGAAAGGAAGGAAAAGTTGGAGGATATGCACCGGATGGGAGATACAGCTGGTTGAAGAGCTATTCGGTCCGTACAGGTATCGACGGTGTTCATCAATGTGGCGATACGGTATTCCCGGGGGCAGGCACCCTCGGTGTCACACTCTCCGGTTTAATGGCAGCGAAAGAAGTTTCGGCTGATTGAAAACGTGGAGTAAGGGAATAAGAAAGGAAAGGAGCGATGTAAATGCCAGGTCCAGAACATGAACTCCCGGGATTCCAGGCGAACCCTAATGAGTTTGACAAATGCAGCAGCTGTGGAACACTTTTGACGAGCAAGCAGGAACAGGAAATGAAGCTTTGCAAAGAGTGTCAAAGAAGACACAAAGATAAAGAAATTGAATATGACGAATCAGAATGAAAAAAGGTCACGGAAGCGTGACCTTTTTCTCATGGAGTTGTCAGGATATAATGCAACATCAGGGGAATATTACCAAACGATAGGAGTAAACTGTTTCTTTACATCCGAATCCCTTGATGTTAAAGTGGTCCACTGTGCTTAAAACAACTAAGAGTTACTATGAAGGAGAGAATCATGAAAAATAAACAAACAAATGGAATCGATTGGCCGGTATTTGCGATCAGCGGCGGACTGCTGGTACTATTCGTAATTTTTGCCTTAATCGATATTGATTTGATCGAACTAATCGTAAATGAGAGCTTTGCATGGTCAGCAAAATACTTCGGTGCCTTCTGGCAGGTACTTATGTTAGCTACGTTCTTTGTGGGCCTTTGGCTTGGTTTCTCTAAATATGGAAAGGTAAAGATGGGAAACAGGGAGAAGCCCGAGCTCGGTTTATATCAATGGCTTTCTATCATTATGGCTACCCTTCTGGCGGGCGGCGGTGTTTTCTGGGCGGCGGCCGAGCCGATGTGGCATTTCCTGACGGTTCCGCCATCCCAAGCCGGGGTGGAAGCAGGTACGGAAGCAGCTGTCGATCCAGCTTTGGCACAAAGTTTCATGCACTGGGGTTTTCTCGCATGGGCTATTCTAGGAACGATCAGTGCTATCGTTATGATGTATGGCCACTACCATAAAGGAATGCCGATGAAACCTCGTACCCTTCTTTACCCTATTTTCGGTGAAAAGCTGCGAAACAGCTGGCTTGGTACCGTAATCGACGCGTTCTCTGTCATTGCGGTTGCTGCCGGCACAGTTGGTCCGTTAGGCTTCTTGGGGTTACAAGCGAGTTATGGTTTGCAGGCCATTTTCGGAATCCCGGATGAATTCGGCACACAGTTCACTATCATATTGGCCGTGGTGCTGGTTGCGACTATCTCCGCAGTAACAGGATTGCATAAGGGAATTCAGTTCCTGAGTAATTTCAATGTCCGGCTCGCGTTAGGTTTGATGATCTTCATCGTTATCTTTGGACCGGGCGGGTTTATCATCAATCATTTTCTTTCAGCTTTCGGCTATTATATCGATCAATTTGTTCCGATGAGTATGTATCGGGGAGATGAAGGATGGTTGTCCAGCTGGACCGTATTCTTCTGGGGATGGTTCATTGGGTACGGACCGATGATGGCTATTCTCGTAAGTAGAATTTCCAGAGGACGGACGATTCGTGACATTATTATAGCCGTTTCTATTTTCGCACCGATTATTTCTACCTTCTGGTTCACCGTGCTGGGCGGTTCCGGGATTTCCTTTGAGTTAAGTAATCCAGGATCAATTTCAGAAGCGTTGGAGGCCGGGGGGAACCCGGCGGCTATGTTTGCCATCACGGAGCAGTTCCCTCTGGCGACTATCATTTCACCATTGTTTTTGGTATTGACGATTCTTTTCGTCGTGACCACAACAGATTCCATGTCTTATACCATTGCTATGGCTGTCACAGGACAGGGGGACCCTAAGAAATGGGTTCGTGTCTTTTGGGCGGTTCTGATGGGCGCAATCGCAGTGATCTTGTTGGTAACAGGAGACAGCGGAATTACGCAGTTGCAGAACTTTATTGTTGTCACCGCTGTACCTGTTTCCATTTTGCTGCTTCCAATGCTGTGGCTTGCTCCTAAGGTCGCTAAACAACTGGCCTTCGAGCAAAAAACAAATAGGAAATGACTTTGGAAGGGGAAGGAGAGGCCGTCGTCGTATCACCCTATCCACTCTTTCTTAAGGTAAAGTGAATCAATAAAAGGAAAAAAGCTTAGAGCATGGGCTCTAAGCTTTTTTTATGGAGAATTATTTTTCTCGCAACACAGCACGTACCGGACTCCCATCGCCGTCCTCCATTTTCAACGGAAAAGCCATGAGTTCATAAAATCCAGGAGAAACGTGATCCAATTGCAGACCTTCGAGGATGAGAATGTCGTTAGCATATAAGGAATGATGACCAGGTAAAGCTTTGCTTTTTCCGTATCGACAGAGGGCGTATCCACGCCGATCAAATCGATGCCGTGTTCCCGAAGCAAGGGAGCTAGATCTTCGCCGATGGTGGTGTAGGTATCCGGGAATGTAGTGCGGTCTTTCCAACTCTTTGTTTGGAGTATCACCTTCGTTACGGCTGTCAGGTCGATGCCTTCCAAATCCTTCGCTTGAATTCTGTCTTTATCCGGAAGGGAAAGGACTAAAGCATCACCGATATATCTCTCCAATGGGACTTCAGCAATTCTCCACCCATTGGAGTCATAATGGTAAGGCGCGTCCACATGGGTTCCGATATGGTTGCTTGCCTGGAATTGACCGACATTAACAGAACCTGTTTCTTTCATCGTAAATGTATGCTCATAGTGAAAAGGCGTATCTCCCGGCCATGGCGGGGTTCCTTCATGCAGGGGCATGCTGATATCGATAAGTTTCATGTTTCTGCCTCCTTATGCTATGATTCCACGCTCGTTTTTATATTGCTTATGCTTGTCTTGGTCCATAATGTCTTTCAATACCTGGACCACTGTAAATACATCTTCGAAGGATGTGTAGAAAGCGATCGGAGCGAGTCGGATAACATCTGGTGCCCGGAAATCCGGGGTGACTCCTTCTACTTTCAATGCTTGGCATATACTTGCTGCCTCTTTGTGCAGAAGACAGATATGGCCGCCTCGCCGTTCATCTTCCATAGGATTGGCGATACGGAAGCCTTTCCCGGAAAGCTCTTGATGGATGAGGTCCATAAAAAGCCGCGTCAGCTTTAATGATTTAGTCCGTATAGTGTCTATACCAGCTTCGTGAAAAAGCTCCAAGGAACCAAGAAGCGGGGCGGAGCTCAAAATGTGCGGGGTTCCAATCTGGAAAGCACCGGCATCTTCAGCAGGCGTCAGTTCGTGTTCCATGTCGAACTGTTTCTGTTTATTAGAGCTGAACCACCCGGCAAGGCCGGGACTCCTGCCTAAATGACGTTCGTTGACATATAAACCGCCGACACCTCCTGGTCCGCTGTTCAAGTATTTATACGTACACCAAACGGCAAAATCGACTCCCCATTCATCAAGGGAGTGCGGAACAGAGCCGATGGAATGAGCCAGGTCGAAACCGACGATGATGCCATGTTTGTGCGCTGCTTCTGTAATCCTTTGGATATCCAGAAGCTGACCGCTGCGGTACAGGACAGAAGGCAGCAGCAACAGAGCAATATCCTCTCCCATTTGATTGATGATGTGCGTCTCCTCCAGCGTGTAACCATCTTTGCTTTGAATCTGTACTAACTCTTGTGCCGGGTCTAAATCCCGAAGTTTGATTTGGCTTTTCAGAGCATAGATATCGGATGGGAAATTCAAGGTATCTGCAAGAATTTTTGTTCTTTTACCTGCCGGGTTGTAGAAAGTGGCCAGCAGTTGGTGGAGATTGGTCGTAATGGAGCCGGTGTTAATAACCTGATGCGGCTTTGCTCCGATGAGGGGAGCCGTCTCGTCTCCCAGCTTCTCCGACAAATAGAACCACGGCTCTTTCGCTTCCGTCCATCCATCAATCCCCGAGGTTTTCCAATCCTCCAGTGACGTAAACAATGATTGTTCTGCCCGTTTGGAAAGCAGGCCCAGAGAGTTTCCATCCATGTAATAGTTGCTTTCCTTCAAGTAAAACTCTTTCTTGAAGTGCTTCATCGGATCTTCTTGGTCCAACTGCCGAACGGCGTCCAACGTCCATAGATGCTTTGTCATTTCGGGTTCCTCCTTTTATACTAAATCGTGTTTAACTAAAACAGCTTTGATGGCAGAATAGCTGTAAGTGTCCGGAAGCATGTCTTTTAAAGGTTTAAGCTTCTTATCCTCCAATTGTTCATAGGCTTCCAGTACAGAGGTCTCCTGTTGCTCATCAAACCAGCTTGGCCAGTTGATATCATAGCCTTCCTTGGCTGCACGGAACAAATGGCTCTCAATGGTAAGTTGACTCATGCCCCTGGCTTCAGCTATCTCCTTTGGCGTCTGTTCCCCGAGTTTCCACATCTCGTAACTGATGATGTGACTCGGTCGATCGTCACCTGGGTCTCTCTTTAAAGGAGCAGAGGGGGAAGAGGAGGCAGGTCGTGGCTTATCCGCCGCGGCTTTTGCCCATGGCTGAATCATTTCAAGAAATGCTTCCCCGTATTTCTGATATTTCTGTTCCCCGATACCTTTTATCTTCAACATGTTATCTTTCGTTTCCGGGAGATAAGCGGTCAAGTCCTTCAAAGTCGCATCAGAGAAAATGACATAAGGCGGCAGGGATTCTTGTTCGGCTATCTGCTTGCGTAAACGGCGTAATTCTTCAAAGTATTCTACGTTGTAATCAGCCTTCGTTTTTGTGACGACGGCTTCCACCAGCATGATTACAGGTTCTTCTCCTTTAATTACTTTCTTAGCCTCCTGGGTTAGCTGTAAGGTTGGATAACGGCCGGAACCGGGGTACAGATAACCTTCTGCGGTGAGAAAATGAATAAAGCGCGTCAATTCTTTTTCCGTATAGTTGGACATGATTCCATAGGTAGACAAGGAATCGAAACGAAACTGCTTTACTTTTTGGTCCTTCGATCCCCGAAGCACCTTCGCGGTAAGGGAGGCACCGAACCGTTCCCCCATCCTCTTCACACAGGACAGCACCATTTGAGCTTCTTTCGTCATATCCGTCTTCTGCCCTTCATGCATACAGTTCGAACATTTTCCGCATGGCTCCACAGGTACCGGATTGTCGAAATAGTCAAGGATATATTGCTGCAGGCACGTGTGGGTGTGGCAGTAATTAATCATAGCCTGAAGTTTATCGTATTCAGCTGTCCGCTTCTTTTCAGAAGGAGACTGATCAATCAAAAAGCGCTGGAGGTTGATATCCTGACTGGTGAAAAGCAGAACGCAGTCTCCCGGTTCTCCATCCCGACCGGCACGACCGGCTTCCTGATAATACGATTCAATATTCATCGGCATGGAGTAGTGGATCACGTAACGGACGTTGGATTTATCAATCCCCATTCCAAAAGCGTTCGTAGCAACCATGGTGGTCACCTTGTCCTGGACAAAATCCATCTGTGTCTGTCTACGCTGGTTCTCCGTCATCCCAGCATGATACTTCCCGGAAGCATACCCCTTTTCCGATAAGTATGTATGCAGTTGGTCAGCATCTTTACGAGTAGCGGTATAAATGATGCCGGCATCCTCCGGAACTTTCTGCAAATATGTTTCAACGAAGTCACGCTTATCGCGTCCTTTGATGACCCGGAAGGATAGGTTTTCACGGGCAAAACCTGTGTTGACGACGGCTTCTTCCGGCACATCGATGAGGCGCTTAATATCTTCGATTACTTCTTTCGTGGCCGTAGCTGTCAATGCCATGACCACCGGGAGGTTCGGTATGGTACGGAGAGTAGGGACGATCGATCGGTAGCTTGGGCGGAAGTCATGTCCCCATTGCGATATGCAGTGGGCCTCGTCGAAAGCGATCAAGGACAGCGGGATGGAGGAAAGTAGATTAAGGAAATCCGGTGCTTCCATCCGCTCCGGTGCGACGTACACAAAAGAATATCTTCCTTGCCGGATGGCAGTCATGCGTTCCTGCTGTTCTCGTGCGGAGAGGGAGCTGTTGATGTAAGTCGCCGGTACTCCATAGGATAGGAGAGCGTCGACCTGGTCCTTCATCAATGAAATGAGAGGGGAGATGATCACGGCAGTACCATCTAGTGTGAGCCCGGGGATTTGATAGCAGAGTGACTTCCCTCCGCCTGTCGGCATGACTGCGAGCGTGTTATGCCCATGAAGGACATGTTGAATTACTTCTTCCTGCCCTGGCCGGAAAGAGGAATAGCCGTAATATTGCTGTAGTATTTTTTCCGCTTGCTGCATCATTTGGATCATCCTTTATTTGTAATCATTCGTGCCTCCATCTTATCATGTTTCAAGCTGGTTCTGTGGGGAAAACTACACGGGTAAAGCACAAACAAAAGGAGTGATCGCTGCATGAAAGCGGTTGTTATCGAACAGTACGGAAATAGAAATGAATTGATAGAGAAGGAAATGCCGAATCCCGAACCGGCTGCTAATCAAGTGGTGGTGGAAGTCCACGCGACGTCCATCAATCCAATCGACTGGAAGCTGCGCGAAGGATATTTGAAAGAAATGCTTGATTTTGACTTTCCGATAATTCTTGGATGGGACGTCGCAGGAATTATTAAGGAGACGGGCGAAGACGTCCGTGGCTTTAAAACAGGAGATCGCGTTTTTGCACGGCCGGATACGACAAGGCTCGGCACGTATGCGGAGTATACGACCGTCGATGAGCACCTTCTGGCACATCTTCCTGATGGGATCGGGTTTGAAGAAGCTGCTGCGGTTCCGTTGGCAGGGCTGACTGCATGGCAGTGCCTCGTTGACTTCGCGGATATAAAGGAAGGGGACAAGGTACTTGTTCATGCTGGATCCGGCGGAGTCGGACATTACGCGGTACAGATTGCAAAAAAAATGGGAGCGTATGTTGCAGCCACTGCCAGCGGTAAGAATAAGGATTGGGTCAAGAAGCTGGGTGTTGACCGGTTTATCAATTATAAAGAAGAGGACTTCTCGGAGGTACTTCATGATTTCGATATCGTCGTTGATACATTAGGTGGAGAAATTCAGGAGAAGAGCTTCGCTGTATTGAAAAAAGGAGGGCGAATGCCTTCCATCGTTCAGCCTCCTGATGAAAAGCTTGCTGAGAAACACGGGGTAAAAGCGGGGTCTGTATGGCTGGAACCAAGTGGTGAACAATTGGCGAAGTTAGCGCAGTTCATGGAGGAAGGAAGCTTTGTCTCCGTCATCGGCCACACCTTCGACTTTTCCGGTGAAGGATTGCGGGAGGCTCATAAATTAAGTGAGACGCACCATGCCAAAGGAAAAATTGTTATTAAAATGAAATAGACCACTTTTATGTCCCTTTGATAAAGCGAAGGGACACTTTTTTGGTCAGTTATTATAAAGCGATTACATAAAATAGAGGATGCATTATTTTCGAATTTTCTTACAATTTTTGTGTACCTGCAGTAAACTAAGGGTAAAGGCTTTGAAAGAAGCAGAATTGGAGGAGAAGTGGTGTGCTTATAAATTATAAGACCGGGGTATATTTTGACGAAATGATGCATTCGGATGGAGGGCCAAAACAGCACTATCAATGGTTCTATCAACTCGTACAGCAGTTCTCCGAACGTGAACTTATGAACAAACATGAAACGGCCCAGATGAATTTTCTCAGAAAGGGTATTACGTTTACTGTTTACAACCACACAGGCGGGACGGAGCGGACGATGCCGTTCGATTTCGTTCCCATCATTATTCCCAGAGAAGATTGGGAGAAGATCGAGCGCGGGATGGTGCAGAGGATGAAAGCTCTGAACCACTTTCTTGAAGATGTCTATAATGATCAGAGGATTGTTGAAGCTGGAATCGTTCCGAAAGAATTAATAGAGAACAACCCCTATTACTATAAGGAACAAGCGGGTGGGTTATCCATTCCTCTGAATAACCACATTTTTCTTGCCGGTGTCGATTTAATTCGTGATGAGAACGGGGACTATCGTGTTCTTGAGGATAATCTCCGGAACCCATCCGGGATGTCCTACGTATTCCAAAACCGTTACGTCATGAGACAGGTGTATCCGGAGCTGTTCTTCCAGCATGCCATCGAGACACTGGAGCACCAGATTTCCGAGCTGCATCAGGCTGTCATCAGTCATGTGCCGGAAAATGCTCTACAAGACAAAGAACCAAAGGCTGTCCTGCTGACACCTGGTACATATAACTCCGCCTATTATGACCATGTTTTCCTCGCGCAGCAAATGGGAATCGACCTCGTCGAAGGCCGGGACTTAACGGTGAAAGATGATGTAGTGTATATGAAGACGATCAGGGGGCTGCAGCGGGTCGATATTATATACCGTCGTATTGACGACGATTTTCTCGATCCGGAAGCCTTCCGGCCGGATTCTGCTTTAGGAGTTCCGGGGTTGCTTCGAGCCTACAGGAAGGGGAATGTTTCGATTCTGAACGGGATTGGAAACGGGGTAGCAGACGATAAAGCCATGTATGTTTATGTGCCGGAAATGATTCGTTTCTATCTGGATGAAGAACCAATCATCCCGAATGTAGAAACCTATTTTCTTAGTGATCCGGAACGTCTGAGTTACGTTTTAGATCATATCGATGAACTGGTCATTAAAAATGTCGGTGCCTCAGGAGGCTATGACATGCTGATTGGTCCACAATCGAGCGAAGAGGAGCAGGAAGAATTCCGTCGCAAAATCATCGAGCACCCTAATCAGTATATCGCCCAGCCGACGATCAAGCTTTCCAGAGCCCCTGCATACCAGGGGGGACGTTTCTACCCATGCCACGTCGATCTAAGGGTCTTTGTCATGAACGGGCGGAAAACCAACGTCCTGCCGGGAGGTCTGTCGCGGGTTGCTTTAAAAGAAGGATCGCTTGTTGTGAACTCTTCTCAGGGTGGCGGCGGTAAAGACACATGGATTATGACAGAGGGTGGTGGTGTTCATGCTTAGCAGAGTAGCAGATTCTCTTTATTGGATGTCACGTAATTTGGAAAGGGCGGAAAACAATGCGCGTGTTCTCAGCGTCCAGCTCATCCATTCGCTGGAAGCAACCAGTCAGGAGACAGCGGATCGTGATTGGGAAGAGGTACTTGAAATCTGTTCCTCTAAAGCGGATTACTATGATACTTATGAGCGACTCGACAGTGAGACGCTTCTGGAATACTTAACCATCAGTCCGATCAATATGAATTCCTTAATCAATTGCATGAATTATGCACGGGAAAATGCACGTATAACCAGGGACAACCTGCCGGGGGAGCTCTGGGAAGTGTTAAATGAGTTCCATCTCAATCAAAAGGATTGGCAGGAACTACCGAATACAAGACAGCATACGCAAAGTTACTTGAAGAATGTAGTAAATACATCGATGACGGCTCAAGGAGTTATCGAGTCCAGTATGACACGTGGAATTCCTTATACATTCATTAAAATTGGAAAATGGCTGGAGAGGGCGGAAAAAACGGCACGGCTTTTGAACGTCACCTGTGAGAAGAACAGAAAAGAGTCGACGGTCGATACGGCTACCTATTATTATTGGCTGACAGCCTTGCAGTTCTTAAACGGATATGACGCCTATATTAAGGAGCATCCACCTACCATGGACTCCAAAAGTGTGCTGCGTTTCATGATTCAGGAGGAGACGTTCCCCCGTTCGATCCGTTACTGCATGAACCATGTCTGTGAAGCAATTGAAAATTTAGAAGATGGAAAGATATCTCATTATTCTGCGGACTTATTCGAAATGCTTGAAGTGATACAAAACGAAATCCAACAAACGAATATCGAAGAGATGGATATGGAACAGCTGATGCATTTTCTTGATCATTTCCAAGATCGTTGTCTCACATTCAGTCGAATGTTTTCAGAGACATATTACCTCATAGAACCTATTCGTGTGAAGTAGACACATACGGGAGGAATACAGATGAAATACCACATAGAACATACCAATACATTTCAATACGACAGCCCTGTGGATCAAAGTATGAACCACATCCGGTTAAAGCCGAGAACCGATGAATGCCAACGGTTGCTGACCTATCGGACGGAGATCACTCCGGGGTCCATGACGAAAGAACATATCGACTTATGGGGGAACCATGTAGAGACATTCTTCATCCCGGAGAAACACGACCACTTAATGCTGAAGACGAGTTCAACTGTAAGCATTCAAAAAAGCCCTTTCATCCGAATGATCACCTGTTCGGATGAAATGAGGGAGATTTTCCATTCGGAATTGTTCCATCACCATTACCTGGCTTATTTAAATGATACGCCATACACTTTCTTATATAAGAACCAAGTGGAAGATATTATGAAGGAGGTAGGCGGTGCGGAAGACCCCGTGCGATTCTCGCTGCGTCTGATGGAATACCTGCATCAATCTATTTCCTATGACACTATGACCACAGAAGTGAGTACAAAAGCGCATGAGTCCTGGCCGCTGAAAGCGGGAGTCTGTCAGGATTATGCCCACGTGATGCTCGGTGTGCTTCGTTCCCAGGGGATACCTTCCAGATACGTCAGCGGATACTTATACGTAGGTGAAGACTCGGCGCTGGTAGGAGATGCAGCGACACATGCCTGGGTGGAAGTGATGGTACCCGGCATCGGTTGGGTTGGCCTTGACCCGACGAACAATGTGGAAGCTCTCGAACAACATATCCGAATTGGAACAGGGCGGGACTATGCAGATGTCAGTCCTCTCCAAGGAGTATATCGTGGAGGCGGGCAGAGCCTTGATGTGAAAGTAAGCGTCACGCTTCTGCATCAATAATAAAGAAAAAATCCCTCTTCTGTATGAAGAGGGTATTTTAAGTAAGCTGTTAATTCTGGTAGCTTTCCTTGTGGTTCGGTTG
>NZ_ANPF01000025.1:0-6073 GCF_000328325.1 Halobacillus sp. BAB-2008
TCGAGTAGTCCAGCTTTTCACTGATCGGCTCGATCAAACGCAGGTTCGCACTGTGCGGCACGAACCAGTCGACCTGTTTCATCTGCATTTCCGCACGCTCCAGCAGCGTCGTGATCGTCTTCGGAATATTACGGACGACCCAGCGGAACACTTCCCGGCCGTTCTGAACAAGATACGGCGTATCCTGAAGCTCGATGTCGTTCACATTCGATGATAATCCAAGACGATAGACGTGCTGGGCGGCACTTCCGTCACTGCCCACATACGCGCCGAGGAAGCTGTCGGATGCCGCATCCGCTTCCACCAGCACAGCGCCTGCGCCGTCACCGAACAGCACACACGTATTGCGGTCGGTATAGTCCGTGATCTTCGACAGGCTGTCCGCTCCGATGACCAATACTTTCTTATGAAGCCCGGAGGCGACAAAGCCGTGAGCGGTATGCAGGGCGGACACGAAGCCGGCACATGCCGCGCTCAAGTCCATCGCTCCGGACGCTTTGATTCCTAATTTATTTTGAATGATGCTTGCGACGGATGGAAACGGAAAATCAGGCGTACTTGTCGCTACGAGAATCATATCCACATCTTCCACGTGTTTGTCATACCGGTGCATCAGATCCTCGACCGCAGCGATGCACAAATCACTCGTCTGCTCATCCGGACGGCCGATCCGGCGTTCCTTGATTCCGGTCCTCTTGACGATCCACTCGTCACTCGTATCGACCATCTGCTCCAAATCGGGGTTCGTCAGCCTCTTCTCCGGCACATACGTCCCAATCGCCGTCACTCTTGCCTTTCCCATTACATCCACCTCACACATAGTTTTTAGTACCTGGTACTAATGGTACCACTTTTCCATTATAAAGCAAATAGTCCGCTTGGCAGAAAAAAAGAACCTGGACGCCATTCGTCCAGGTCCCGTTTCTTATATACGCCGGGAAAGGCTGCCAATCAGCTCTTGCAGATGTTTCTCTGTA
This sequence comes from Halobacillus sp. BAB-2008, assembly GCF_000328325.1. Classification (NCBI taxonomy): domain Bacteria; kingdom Bacillati; phylum Bacillota; class Bacilli; order Caryophanales; family Bacillaceae; genus Halobacillus; species Halobacillus sp. BAB-2008. Next base: position 978 of record NZ_ANPF01000025.1, read on the forward strand.
AAGGCGCCCATGCTGAAATTGACCAGTGCGCGCAGCGGCAGGTTTGCCATCATCGCATCCATCATGTCATCCATTTCGCCGTCTTCGGTTTCCATCCCGCCGAACGGGTTGTTTTCAGCGAGGAATTCCTTCATGACGGAGGCCGTCTTCGGGTTCTTCAACAGATCACCGACGAGCGTGTTGCGGTGGATCGGCATCGAAATCACGGTGGTCGATCGGACGTGGATCGTATCCTTGAGCACGATGTCCTTCGACGACTTGCCGATCAGGATATCGAAGTCCCCCGTCTCCACCTGCCAGTCGCCGAGCTCGACGTTGTAGTAAGCGAACGAGCGCCGGTCGAGGGTGAAGGAGATCGTCTTCACTTCCTGCGGCTCGAGGCTCACTTTGGCGAAACCCTTCAGCTCCTTCTCCGGACGGATCACGCTGCTTTCTGTATCGCGGACGTACAGCTGGACCGTCTCTTTCGCTTCGACTGATCCCGTGTTCATCACATCGACGCTCACTTCCACTTCTTCCGTATCGTCGATCTCGTGGGAATCGATCATGAGGCTGCTGTATTCGAACGTGCTGTAGCTGAGACCATGACCAAATGGAAACAGCGGCTCGATCTGTTTCGCATCATAGTGCCGGTAACCGACGAAGAGGCCTTCTTTATATTCGACGACATCCCCTTCACCCGGAAAGTTCAAATAAGAAGGATTATCGACGAGTCGGACCGGGAACGTCTCGGCAAGCTTTCCACTCGGAGTCTTGTCTCCGAACAACAGATCCGCTACCGCGCCGCCGAACGCCTGCCCGCCGAGATAGCCCTCAAGGACCGCCGGAACTTCGTCAAGCCACGGCATTTCCAAAGGTGCCCCGTTGCTGAGCACGACGATGACGTTCGGCTGCACCGCTGCCACCCGCTCGATCAACGCACGGTGATTTTCCGGCAGCTCGAGGTGCTTCCGGTCATACCCTTCCGATTCATACCGGTCCGGCAGCCCGGCGAAAAGGACAGCGACATCGGCGGCCGCTGCCGTCGTGCATGCTTCTTCGATCATCGCTTCATCGATGGCATCGTTCTCAAGCGGATAGCCTTCCGCATAGGTGACCCTGTCGGTGCCGGTCGTCTTCTTCACTTCTTCCACCACATCATCGACTCTCGTCGGGTTAATGTGCGAGCTGCCACCGCCCTGGATGCGCGGCTGCTTCACGAACGAGCCGATCAGCGCGACCGAGGCTTTTTTATCTAGAGGAAGGATACGTCCTTCATTTTTCAAAAGGACCATCCCATCCGCTGCTGCTTCACGGGCAAGCCGGTGGTGGGCTTCTTTATCATAAGAAGTTTGCTGCTGATTCTTCACCGCCTTCTGGATCAACCCGAGGACACGGCCGACCGCGGTGTCGATCGTCGCTTCCGTCAAATCGCCCTTCTTGACCGCTTCGACGATTTCTCTGTCGTGAATGCCGTTCGTCGACGGCATCTCCAGGTCCATACCGGCATTAAGCCCGTCGACGCGCTCGTTGACAGCGCCCCAGTCAGAGACGACGACGCCGTCCCAGCCCCACTCGTTGCGGAGAATTTCTGTCAGCAGCCGGCAGCTTTCCGATGCGTACTCCCCGTTTACTTGGTTATAAGAGCACATCACCGTCCACGGCGCCGCCTGTTTCACGGCATGCTCGAAGCTCGCCAGATAGATTTCGCGGAGCGTCCGCTCATCGACTCTCGCATCGACCGACATCCGCCGGTGCTCCTGGTTATTCGCAGCGAAGTGCTTCAGGGAGGTACCGATTCCTTTGCTCTGCACCCCTTCGATATGACTCGCTGCCATCATCGACGACAAATAAGGGTCTTCCGAAAAGTATTCGAAATTTCGCCCGCACAACGGAGACCGCTTGATATTCGTCCCCGGCCCGAGCAGCACGGCGACCTCCTCCGTCTTCGCCTCTTCCCCAAGCGCTTCGCCGACGCGGCATATCAAATCCTGGTCCCACGTACTAGCAAGTCCTGCTGCCGACGGGAAACAGGTGGCCGGCACGCTGGCGTTCAAGCCCAGATGGTCCGCTCCCTGCGCCTGTTTCCGGAGACCGTGCGGACCGTCCGTCACCATCACGGACGGGATATCCAGACGTTCGAGGCCTTTCAAGTTCCAGAAGTCGCGGCCGCTCAAGAAGCCTGCTTTTTCTTCGAGGGTCATCTTTTTTATGAGGTGGTCGATCGATGCATCCATTGGTAATTCCTCCTAAACGATTGGTCAACGTACTTGTTCAGAAAAGCAATGTATGATGATTCTACCCAATATTTAGTAAATAATCTAAACAAACGACTCGGGCCATGTGCTCGAGCACCTTTCCGTTGATAGAAGAAGGGAGCCGTAATGTGCAACATGCTATGTAGAAGATGGGATGGTGCTTAGGATCGTTGTTCTCCATCCCACACTTCTTCATTTTCTGAATTTATCTCGACTGCATACATTTTTATATTAGTATGTTTTTCCAGTCAATATATTGCAAGAGCCTGGAGGTTGGGTGTGATAAACTGACCAACAGAACAAGCAAGGACGGTGGGTGTCATGAAAGAAGAGCGAACGGTCCATTATGATGCGGACCTTCAGATAGAAGCATACCGCTTCGAAGGGATCATGCAGAAATTCCCGAATCACTTCCACGACTATTACGTGATCGGGTTCATCGAAAGCGGGCAGAGGCGATTGTCCTGTAAGAACAAGGAGTATGTCATCGGTACGGGCGACCTGATCTTTTTCAATCCGCTGGATAATCACGCCTGTGAGTCCGTAGACAACGAAACGCTCGATTACCGTTGTCTGAACATCGAGCCTGACGTCATGCGCAAGATGGCAGAAGAGATAACAGGCAGGGACTATCTCCCTTCCTTCACGTCGCCTGTATCTTATGGCAGCCGCCATGCCAAGCTGCTTCATACCCTTCATCAGATGATCATGGATGAAATCGCGGATTTTGAAAAAGAAGAAACGTTTTATTTCCTTCTCCAGCAGCTGATCGAAGATTATACGACCACCCGGGAGCATACGGACAATAAAGCGACGAAGCAGGAGATCCAACAGGTCTGCAGCTACTTGGAGACTCACTACGCAGAGCCGGTGAATCTGGAGGACCTGGCCCGGATCGCCGGCATGAATAAATACTCGCTCCTGCGCTCGTTTACCCGCACCCTCGGGATCACGCCGTATCGTTATTTACAGACGGTACGAATCAGCGAAGCGAAGAAACGTCTGGAACAGGGCGAAAAACCCATCGATGCCGCCATGGAGACAGGCTTTATCGACCAAAGTCATTTCAGCAACTTCTTCAAGGAGTTTATCGGACTGACGCCCGGCCAGTATCGGGATATTTTTCTCCATGACCAATGACCAGAAATAATTTATATAGAAAGTAGGGATTCCTCTATGCACACAGAAGCGATCCGTTTTTCCAAAAGTCTCAAATCCATCGCCAGAGACCAGCATGTAAAAGCCTATATCCAGAACTCCAAAGAACTGTATCCTCTGCTTGTCAAAGGGGCGCAGCGCTTCGTAGCCGGAGAAACCCGCCCCGAAGGCATCGCACGCGTCAAACAGACCTTTCAGGCCGGGCATGAAGCGTCGATAGAATTCATCGGGGAGAATACGACCTCCGAAGAGGCATGTATGTCTGCTGTACAGGAATTCAGCGAACTGATCAAGGACCTCGGAAGCCATGACTTGCAAGCAACCGTATCCTTCGATCTTTCGCATATCGGAATGATGATTTCCGACGAGATGGCCTTCACTCATTTAGAAAAGTTAGCGAAAGAAGCCGACAAGAACGATGTCCAGCTCATGACCAGTATGGAGGAATCGCAGAAGACAGACGCCATCCTCTCCCTGTACAAAAAGATTGCGGCATCCTTTTCCAATGTGGGCATCACCCTGCAGCTTCAATTGAAGCGTTCCGCGGGCGATTTAGAGGAACTGTTGCCATACCCCGGCAGAATCCGCTTGGTAAAAGGGGCGTACGAAGAGCCGGATGACATCCATATTCCAAGATCTAAAGCGCTGAATGAGCGGTATATCGAATTTGCGGCTGCCTGCGTCGAGCGCGACCATCCGCTGTCGATCGCCACGCATGATGAGAACCTTCTCTTTGCCCTGAAATCGAAAGGGCTCCTCCATCAACCGAACGTGGAGGTCGAGATGCTGGATGGTGTCCGCCATGACTTGCTGAACGCGCTCCGAGAAGAGAAGATACGCACGAAAGTCTATACGACGTACGGTACGGAGTGGTACCTCTATGTCGTTCACCGGATAGCGGAGCACCCGCCGAATATTTACACATTCTTGTCGGATATTATTGATGGTGGAAACTAAAGACCTGCAAAAGCGACTTCGGCCGCTTTTGCACTATTAATTGAAACCTTGTTTTCCATAAAAAAACCTCAAGCAGAAAGGTATCCCTTTAATGCTTGAGGTTTTTTATTCCATTCTCTAATTTTAGAGATGATAAGGAAATAAATTATTCTAAGTTATCGACCGCATACTGAGCTTCTTCTTCAGTAAACTGTTCCCCATGCTCGGAAACCAGTTGATCGTAAATTGCTGCTGTCGACATATCCATCGTATCTGCATAAGATTCCGCTTTTTTCAAAGCATTCGCTTTCCAGTCAAACTCAATATTGTCGATAGCATATTGCGCGGCTTCTTCAGGGAACTGCTCTCCATACTCAGAGACTAGTTGGTCATAAATAGCCGCTTTAGACATATTCATTGTTTCCGCATAAGATTCCGCTTTGCTTAGAGCAGAGCTGTATTCTCTGGGAACACTCGGCTCCTCAGGCTCTTCTTCCACTGGTTCCTCAGCAGCAGCTTCTTCCGTATCTGCTTCTGGAGCGGCTTCTTCTGCCGGTGCTGTTTCAGCTGCTGCTTCCTCAGCTGTATCCGGTTCTGCTGTTTCTTCCTCTCCGGATGTCGCGATGGAGCCGATCACAAGAATCGCAAGCAGCCACACCCACCACTTTTTATAGAATGGTTTCTTCTTCCCATTTTTAGGCATATGTATTCCCCCTTAGGTATAATAACGATTTTCAATGATAACATAAAATAGTCAATAATAAT
>NZ_ANPF01000026.1:0-19340 GCF_000328325.1 Halobacillus sp. BAB-2008
CTTCACGATGAAATCGGGGATCAAATCCGCGAAGTCGGCCGTGAATACGGTACGACGACCGGACGTCCGCGCCGTGTCGGCTGGTTCGACAGTGTCGTAGTCCGCCACGCACGCCGTGTGAGCGGAATCACTGATCTATCCTTGAACTCCATCGATGTTTTGACGGGGATCAAGAACCTTAAGATCTGTACGGCCTATAAGTATAAAGGTGAAATTATGGAGGAGTTCCCGGCGAGCCTTAAGGTCCTTGCTGAGTGTGAGCCTGTATATGAAGAAATGCCTGGTTGGGAGGAAGACATCACAGGAGTGAAATCTCTTGGTGAGCTTCCGGCTAACGCGCGCCACTACATCGAGCGTGTGTCTCAACTGACTGGTATCCCGTTGTCTGTCTTCTCTGTGGGTCCGGATCGTTCTCAGACGAACGTCGTCCGCAGCGTGTACAGCGAATAACCGATTGGACGAACGCCTGGCTGTTTCAGTCAGGCGTTTTTTGTTTATGATAGAAAGAAAAGGGGTGTGTGGGATTGAAACGAGTGTGTGTATTTGCCGGGTCCAGTTTGGGAACGGATCCGGTTTATAAAGAGGAAGTGCGGAAGCTTGGGGAAGCGCTCGGGAAGAAAGGAATCGAGCTTGTTTACGGAGGAGCGAAGAGCGGTCTGATGGGCGTGATGGCAGATGAGGTGCTGGCAAACGGCGGTCGGGTGACGGGGGTTATGCCGACGCGGCTGTTTACGAAAGAAATTGCCCATCCGGATGTGACCGAGATGATCGAAGTGGACACGATGCATGAACGGAAGGCGAAAATGAGTGAATTGGCGGACGGCTATATCGCATTGCCCGGAGGATTCGGTACGTGGGAGGAGTTATTCGAGGTTATCAGCTGGGCTCAGATCGGCATTCACACGAAGCCGCTTGCCCTTTTTAATATCAACGGGTATTACACCCCGCTTATGAATCTCGTGGAACATGCCATCGAAGCGGGCTTCGTCCCGGAGGATAACCGCCGGTTCCTGATGCAGGAGAAAGATCCCGTGCAGCTGTTGGAAGCACTGGAATTAAAAATGTAAAAGAAAACCGAGCTGCTGGCAGCTCGGTTGTTAAATGTGGATGGTTTCTATGAAGGAAAGGCCGAAATATCGGTAAGACACTTCGATCCGGTCAATGGATGTATCCTGACTGATACTCAGACCGTAAATCGTCGATGGATTCGAGTCGGTTGCGGCTGCTACTTTCTTGGAAGAAAGCGGCGATGTATCCGGTCCGAGGACGATGGTTTCATAATCCTGCATGTCGTAGGATTCATCGACGAGCGCGTACGTATCTGTAAGTATAAAGCCTTTGTCGGAATCACTGATCTGCATTTTTACATTCGAAGGTGTTTCCTTATTGTTGGTGGCGACGTTCGTAATCTGGATGTCACCGATCCAATTCTGGTTGCCGACAGCGACAATAACGGTCTGTTTGTCCTGTGTGGTACCGATGGAACCATGGGCCAACGGGGGATTGAGCTTTAAGAAACCGATGAAAGAAATCAATAATAGAATGAGGACGAAAGCGACATATCGAAAGATTCTCTTCAACTAGGACCTCCTTTCTCCCTTGTTCACATGTGTATGATAGTGGGACTGGTATCATGATGGAAACTTGCTCTCTACTAAATTAACTATTGCGTTGTCTTTTATGTATGTGGTAAGATAGTTATCGTTGCAGTAAACAAGTGGTTTTTCGGTCCGGTAGTTCAGTTGGTTAGAATGCCTGCCTGTCACGCAGGAGGTCGCGGGTTCGAGTCCCGTCCGGACCGCCATTTTTATTATAACATCTATGTAATGTCGAACACATGAATAATGTGTTACCTGATGATTACAAATTGAATTCTAATATATGGCTCGGTAGAGAAGCCGTAAACCTCACGAATTATCTTCGGTGCAGGCTTTGCGATGAGCGTAATCGTCACCGAAACAGCTTGCAACGCGAAGAGCACATCTTCTTCGAATGATCATCGAAACCAGATAAGGTGCGAAGATCAAACAAACTATTAATAATAGCATGGCTCGGTAGCTCAGTCGGTAGAGCAACGGACTGAAAATCCGTGTGTCGGCGGTTCGATTCCGTCCCGAGCCACTACCAGAACGTCTGCGTATTCTACGCAGGCGTTTTTTGATATTTTATTCTTTGGAAAAAGTTGAAGATTAATAGATAATATTCTAGTGTTACCACATTTAAACTTTAAATATATTGTACTTAAATAGAGTAAATATACACGAATTGTATGTATTTAAACCGTATCTTTCGTAATTTTGCCAAGAAAATTATATCTTCTTTACAATTCGGAATTGTTGTTTTATCAAGCCCTCTGCTGTGATAGATTAAATGAGGATTTTACAGGATTGTTATAAATTCTTATAAATTTATTAATTATACTCAGGAGGACTTGGTAGATGTGGAAGAAAGTTGCTGTCACGGCGGTCGCGGTCACGAGTCTTAGTGTAGGTACAGTTTATGCAGAACGTTCTTTGGACACGGTATACCACGTTTATGTGGATGATAAACCTGTCGGGACGGTCACAGATAAATCGAAGGTCGAGTCGTATTTGGATCAGAAACTTGAAGAAGCGGACGTCCCGGAGGAATGGGATACGAAGTTGGATAAAGACGTTTCCTACAAAGCGGAGCGGGTTTTCTCTGCCGATCCGGAAGAGAAGCAGGTGCTGGATGCGCTTGATGAAGAAGTGCGTGTGACGGTGAACACGGTGCAGGTCAACATTGACGGCCGCCCGGTGGCACACGTTCCGGATGAAGCGGAAGCGGATCAAGTCGTAGAGAAATATAAGGAAGAATACGTTCAGCCGGAAGTGCTCCAGCAGTTGGAGGAAGGCGAACCGGCGGATCCAAAGCCTGGAGAAACGAAGGTGCTGGATGTAAGCCTTGGGGAGAAAGTATCCTATGACGAGCAGGCAGTCCCGGTCCGTTTCGTCGATACGGTGGATGAGGCGGTCGATCGTATAAAAGAAGGGGACACGTTCGATTCCGACCTGACAAAAGAAGAATGGACGACAGCTTATCCAGATGTCGATACACTGCTTACGGATAACCCTGCCCCTTCCCTTGATGTCATCGTCCGGAAGATGCGGGTGAAGGAAGAAGAAGTGGACTATCCGGTCGAAGTCAAACGATCGGACGATCTCTATAAAGGAGAAAAAGAAGTGAAGCAGGAAGGACAGCCTGGTGAAAAAGAAATTCACACCAAGTTCGTCTTTACAAACGGAGAGAAGCAGGAAGAAGAGGTCGTAAAGGAAGAGACGACGAAAGAGCCTGTGAAGAAAGTGATCATCGAAGGTACGAAGGCTGTTCCGTCCAGAGGAGACGGTACGTTCATCTGGCCCGCTGTCGGTGGTGTAATCACAAGTAAGCAGGGAGAAAGATGGGGACGTTATCATAAAGGAATCGATATCGCCGGTGTGAAGGATAAGACGATCAAAGCTGCGGACAATGGGAAAGTCGTGGAAGCAGGCTTCAAGAAGAGTTTCGGCAACAAAGTCGTCATCGACCACGGCAACGGATATGAAACGATCTATGCACATCTCGAGTCGATCGATGTGAAACGGGGCGATGTCGTGAAACAGGGCGGCAAAATCGGGAAAATGGGAACGACCGGCCACTCCACCGGTGTCCATCTCCATTTTGAAATTCATAAAGACGGAGCATTAAAGAATCCTTTGGACTATGTATCCAAATAGATGGATTTGCTATGATTTTCATAGCGGATCTCTGGCTTTTTAATCGTTTTAATCGTTTGATAACAGACGGGTTGGATAGACGAGCAATATGGAGAGAAGATTTGTTCTTTTGGCCAAGCGTTTGTCTTATAAGCGAATCAAGGAGAAACTTTTTAAGAAGAGGGTGGAGGGAAATGGGCAGACTCCAGCGGGATTAGCGGAACAGGTGAGACCCCGGAAGAGCGCAGCGATGAGGAGGCTCACCGGACGCCCCGTGGAAAGCGTCCCATTTCCCGGAACCCGCCCTCTCCACAAGAAATACCCACCTCCATGCAGGAATCCGCTATGATTATTCATAGCGGATTTTTTGTTTGTTTTGGTATAAAACTAAGGGGGACAGGAAGGATCCGTGGAAGCTTTGGAGTCAAATAAGACATTTAGCTTCAAATGAGTTAAAATGAGGGAAAGAAAGAGAAGTCGAAGAAAAGGATGTGACGCAAGGTGGCACAAAAGATTCTAGTAGTAGACGATGAGAAACCGATTGCAGATATATTGAAGTTCAATTTAGAAAAGGAAGGATATGAGGTAGTGTGCGCTCATGATGGGGATGAAGCCATCGCCAAAGCGGACGAAGAGCAGCCGGAGCTGATCCTGCTTGATATCATGCTTCCGAACAAAGACGGAAATGAAGTGTGCAGAGAAGTAAGGAAGCGTCACAATATGCCGATCATCATGCTGACGGCGAAGGATGCAGAAATCGACAAAGTCCTCGGCCTTGAAATGGGTGCGGATGATTACGTGACGAAACCGTTCAGCAACCGGGAATTGATCGCCCGTGTCAAAGCGAATCTCCGCCGTCATCAGCAGGAGCCGGAAGACAGCTCCCAGCAGACGAAGGATATTACGATCGGCCGTTTGTCGATTCATCCTGATGCATACACAGTGACGCGTGACGGCAATTATATCGAGCTTACCCATCGTGAATTCGAACTGCTTCATTATCTGGCCCGCCATATCGGACAGGTCATGACGAGGGAGCATCTGTTGGAAACGGTTTGGGGTTACGACTATTATGGTGACGTCCGGACCGTCGATGTTACGGTACGCCGTCTTCGTGAGAAAATCGAAGAGAATCCAAGTAATCCGATTTGGATCGTCACCCGCCGCGGAGTAGGGTACTATTTGAGAAACCCGGAGCAGGAGTAACGTCTGATGAAGAAAGTCGGCTTTTTTCAGTCGGTTCGGCTGAAATTGATTCTAGTCTACATTTTATTACTTTTACTAGGCATCCAAGTAATTGGGGCCTATTTTGTTAAGCGCTTGGAAGATCAGTTGACGAACAACTTCGAGAGTTCCGTAGAATCGCAGCTGAACTCTCTTACCTTCAGCCTGCAGAATGCCTTCAGCGTCGAGCGTGATGAGGATACGCCATCGCTCGCCTCCGATGTCAACAGTCTGCTCTATTCCCTGGATGATGAGAACATAAGGAAGCTGTGGGTCGTCGACAACAGCCCGAATGTCATCGCCGCCTTCGGTTCGGAAGATGGAATCATCGGCAAAAAGGTGACGGATACGAGAATTACGAAAGTGTTTATTCTGGGAGAGGCGACCGAGCCGAGGAATGTAAGGGACAGCGAGACGAACGAACGGCTCTATGTCGGTTCGAGACCGATTACGAACGAAGCGGGGAATGAGATCGTCGGCGTCCTCCACTACGAGGTATCGACGAACGAGATTTACGAGCAGATGCAGGATATCAACAGCATCTTCGCCAAAGGGACGGTCTTGGCGATCGCCGTTACCGCTTTGCTCGGGATTTTGGTCGCCCGCGCGATTACGAGACCGCTGACGGAAATGGAAGAACAGGCGCAGATCATGGCGACTGGTGACTTTTCGCAGAAGGTCGACGTCAAAGGAAACGATGAAATCGGCCAGCTCGGTCATACGTTCAATGAGCTGAACGATAAACTGAAGCTCTCCCAGGCGACGACGGAAGGAGAGCGGAGAAAGCTGAGTTCGGTCCTTTCCAACATGTCGGATGGTGTCATCGCGACAGACCGGCTTGGTGCAATCATCCTTATGAACGCTCCCGCTTCGAAGCTGATCGGCCGTTCGTTCGAGGACGTTCAGGGACAGTCGCTGATCGATGTGCTTGATTTGAACGATCAGATTGAAGAGATGTCCGAAGTGGAGGAGCAGGGTTCGATGATCATCGATTTGAGCGATGAACAGCAGCAGCTGCTCTTGAAGGCGAACTTCTCTGTCGTCGAGGATGAGAACGACGAAATGGATGGATTCATCACCGTGATCAGTGACGTCACCGAGCAGGAGAAGGTCGAGCAGGAGCGCCGGGAGTTCGTCTCGAACGTATCCCATGAGCTGCGGACGCCGCTTACGACGATGCGCAGCTATATCGAGGCGTTGAATGATGGTGCCTGGCAGGATCCGGAGATCGCTCCGCGCTTCCTTGACGTCACACAGAATGAAACCGACCGGATGATCCGTCTCGTCAACGACCTTTTGCAGCTGACGAAAATGGATCATAAAGAAACGCCGCTGATGAAAGAGCGTGTCGAATTCGGCGGCTTCTTCCACCATGTCATCGATCGGTTCGAGATGAACAAAGATGAGAAAATGACGTTCGTCCGCAACCTATCGGGTAAAGACATGTATGTATGGATCGACAAAGATAAGATTACCCAGGTGCTGGATAACGTCATATCCAATGCCATTAAATATTCACCGGAAGGCGGGACGATCCGCTTCGATGCCCATGCGACAAGGAAACAGCTGCGCGTGAGCATCAAAGATGAAGGGATCGGGATGCCGCCGGATACGGTCGATAAGATTTTCGATCGTTTCTACCGGGTCGACAAATCCCGTGCCCGGGAAATGGGCGGGACCGGACTCGGGCTCGCTATTGCCCGGGAAATGATTGAAGCCCACCACGGGAAGATCTGGGCGGAAAGTAAAGAAGGAAAAGGGACGACCGTCCACTTTACGCTGCCGCTCATTCAGAAGCGGAGGGGACAATCGTGAAGAGAGAAACGATGAAGACCGTCGTTTTGATTATATTGATCGCTTTCAGTCTCGTGCTGACCGTTGCGCTATGGAACTATCAGCCGGTGGCGGAAAGTGACGACAGTGAAAATACGCTTATCGACGATACGACACTGGACAATCTCGGTCAGGAACGGACATTATCGGAACTGATCGAACCGGAAAAGGTCGTCTTCCATGATCAGGGGAACTTCTATGCCTACAAAGAGGAGCTGGAACGCTCGTCCTTTTATAAAGATATGCAGGAGTGGACGCTCAACAACTTGAACGTCAATCCGAAGGAAATATCGGCAGACCAGCAGAAGGATGCGGTGGAGGTTATTTTCCCTGCCCAGGTACCGGTCAAAGTGATCGGGGACCTTTTCCAAGTGGACAAAGAGCAGATCGAGAACGTCCGGCAGAAATTCGACCGTGTCTTTTTGACCGCTCCTCAAGGGGAAAAGGCACCCAGTTATCAAGTGTGGTTCGTCAATACGGAAGAACAAGCTCCTGTGCTCCGGGCTACAATCAACTCCGCTGATGGTGACCGTGCTTTTCGTGAGCTGGAAGACGAGCAGAAGCTGAACAAGCAGCTCCGTCTCTCCGATGCTTTCCCTAATGCGGATACTTCGGCGTATGACCATATTTATATCCCGGAGAAGCGTAAGAACATCGAAGAATATGTGCTTCAAACCGATCCTGTACCGATCGCTACACTGAGGAATGCATTGTTTCCGTCGACTTCCCTTGTATCCAGGTACAAAACAAGCAGCGGGGAACCGAGATTCCGGGCTTCCGAAGGGCGTCGCCTTGATGTATTGGACGGCGACCGGCGGATGGAATATCTCTACATGATTCCGAACTCGGTCAATTCCGGCAACTTGGACGGCTATGAGCTGCTGCGACGCAGCATTACGGACGTCAACGGCCACCTTGGCTGGACGAACCAGTTCCAGCTCGTCTCCAATTCTTCCGATATGGTCCAGTACCGGATGAAATACAATGATATTCCAGTCATGGAAGGGCAGGGGACCTATCAGCTGGCGACGATCGCCCTATCGTATGAGCAGGACGAGATCCAGCGCTACATCCGTCCACTTGTTAAATTCAAGACGATTTCGGAAACGATCGGAGCGCTGGAATCCGGAGAAGAAGTCGTTCGTTATCTGCAGAACAATAACATCGACTACGCTTCCATTCAGGATATCCGGATCAGCTACACGCTGGAGGAACAGACGAACAGGCTTGCTTATAATCTGATTCCGGAATGGTATATCCAGACGTCTTCCGGATGGCAGCCGTTATTTGAAAGGAACCAAGGTCAGAATGAAGAGATTTCTTAAGCAGGGAGGCGGAGAAGATGCAGTGGGGTCAAATTAAATTGTTATTCATTCTCAGCTTCCTTGTGCTGGACATCTTCTTGTTCACCCAGTTCCTTGATAAACAGGAAGAAACCGAGCTGAGTCAAATATCAACAGAATCCGAAAACGCGGAAGAAGAGCTTGCTTCAAACGATATCACCTTTGCCGACGATGTACTTGCGGAGGAGGTGCCTAACGTAGAAGGGCTGCAATCGCGGATTAATGACGAACTGTTGGAGGAGATCGACTCGCAGGTGGAGGAGGTCGATAAAGATGAACAGTCGGTCGAGGTGGAAGATAACGTCGTCCGCGGCACCTTCAATGAACCGATCGAAGTGACGAAGGATGATATTCAAAATAAAGTGAATGAACACATTCCCTTCGGGTCCCAGTATTCGTTCTGGGGTTGGAATGAGGAGCAGGGGGTCGCCCTGTTCTTCCAGAAGGCGAATGACAGGACCGTCTATTTCAATGAGGGTGGCTACCTGCTTGTCGACGTCTCGGGAGGAGACATGAACGGCTATGTCGCAGCCATGCTTTCGTTCGGGGAACCGGAAGCCGGAGAGGCGAGTCAGGGCGGCGACGTTATCGGACCGGTCAACGCTGTCAAGAAGTTGTATGATGCCGGTGAAATCAGCTCTGGTGATGAAATTACAGCGATGAGTATCGGTTACCACAGCAGCTTCAATCTCGAGCCCGGCGAAGACTATGGCCCGCAGATGTTTGCACCGACGTGGAAAGTGACGGTCAATGAAGAAGACAACAAGTTCTTATATGCGTATTCCGGTACGATCATCGACATATCGGAGTCGGATTTCATCGAAGGGGTCCTGTCGAGATATGATCTCAACGAAAGCCCTTCAGAAGAATCAGATGGACAGGGAGATTAAGGAGAAACGAATTAAATGGAGTGTATCGAATGACATTACGTTTTAGTGTACTTGCTTCGGGCAGTACGGGGAACGCGTTTTTTATTGAATCAGGGGAAGAGCGGATTCTGGTGGATGCCGGGCTGAGCGGTAAGAAGATAGAGGGTTTGTTCGATCAGGTCGGCGTCGATCCGAGTACGCTTTCGAGAATCCTCGTCACCCATGAGCACAGTGATCACATCAAGGGTCTCGGAATTATGGCACGGCGCTACAACCTGCCTGTGTATGCGAATGAAAAAACGTGGAAGGCGATGGAAGGCCATATCGGCAAGCTGTCGGTCGACCAGAAATTCGAGTTCAAGATGGAAGAGACGCAGACGTTCGGCGGCTTGGATGTCGAATCGTTCTCCGTATCCCATGATGCGGCCGACCCGATGTTTTACACCTTTCATCAGGACGGCAGAAAAGTGGCGCTCGTCACCGACCTCGGCTATGTATCCGAACGGATCAAGAAGACGGTAGAAGGTGCGGATGCCTATATTTTCGAATCGAATCATGACGTCAGCATGCTGCGGATGGGGCGCTATCCATGGAACGTCAAACGGAGGATCCTCGGGGATTCCGGCCACGTTTCGAACGAAGACTGTGCGCTTGCGTTGACGGATATCATCACAGATAAGACGAAGCGGATCTACCTGGCACACCTCAGTCTCGACAACAACATGAAGGACCTGGCACGTATGTCTGTGAAGAACGTATTGGAAGAGCGGGGATTCGAGCTTGGATCGAGAATTCAACTCCATGACACCGACCCTGAACAGGCGACTCCTATCTTTGAGGTTTAAATGGTTTGAAGTTGCGAAGAATAAGGTAACAATACTTTACAAACCCATGAGGAAAGGCCAGGTGAAGAGGTTTGGGCTATTATGATGATCATTCCCAGTCCGGGCGTGAGAAGAAGCAGCGCAGGCGCTGGGTCATGCCGACGGTCGTCGGCGGCATCCTTGGCGCGGTACTGGTCCTGCTGGCGCTGCCCGCGCTCGTTCAGACGGACTTATTGCCATATGACATCACTATTCCGGAAGATGAAAGCGGACTGGTTAACGACGACCAGGAACTGACCGGGGATACGCAGAAGAATGTCGAACTGGATGTGACGACCCAGATCACCGATATCGTCGGTAAAGTGACACCGTCGGTCGTCGGCGTTGTCAATCTGCAGTCGCAGGAGAACTTCTGGCAGCAGGAAGGCGGCCAACAGGAGGCCGGCGTCGGTTCCGGAGTCATTTATAAGAAAGCGGATGGAACGGCCTATGTCGTGACGAATAACCACGTCATCGAAGGGGCGAATGAAATCGAAGTCGTCTTATCCGATGACACCCGCATCCAGGCAGAGCTGGTCGGAAGTGATATATTCACAGACCTGGCTGTGCTGGAAATGCCGGGAGACCAAGTGGAGCATGTAGCGGAAATCGGGAGCTCGGATGCGCTGAAAGTCGGCGAACCGGCCATTGCCATTGGTAACCCGCTCGGACTCAGCTTCGCAGGATCCGTCACTCAGGGAATCATCAGTGGGAAAGAACGAGCCATTCCGCAGGATTTCGATGGAGACGGCCTGGATGACTGGCAGTCGGAAGTTATTCAGACCGATGCTGCCATTAACCCGGGGAACAGCGGAGGCGCCCTGATCAACATCGACGGTCAGCTGATCGGCATCAACTCCATGAAGATTGCGGAATCCGCTGTGGAAGGAATCGGCTTTGCCATTCCGATCGATGCGGCGAAACCGATCATCGATGAGTTGGAAGAGTTCGGACAGGTGAACCGCCCGTATATCGGTGTGGAGGCTTATGGATTGAATGAAGTACCGACATCCGAATGGAGAGGCACGTTGAATCTTCCGGAGGATGTAGAAGGCGGCCTTTATATCCGCAGCATCCGTCAAATGTCTCCAGCTGCCAAAGCAGGCTTGGAGCCGCTTGATGTCATCACGGAATTGGACGGCAATGGAGTCGAGAATATCATCGACCTCCGGAAATACCTCTATGATGAGAAGGATCCGGGAGAAGAGTTGGAAGTCACGTACTATCGTGATGGAGAAAAGAATACGACAACCGTGACCTTAGGATCACAAGAGTAAAGTACCCACAATCGGGTGCTTTTCTTTTGTCATCATTCGATAATTTTCGCTTTTATTCCACAGAAACTTATCCACACCCTGTGAATACTTCTCTGGATAAGTCATATATATGGTATAAGAATCTATGTTCGCCACCATATAGCTGAGTCGCTTGTGAATATGTGGATAAAATCTGTGTATAACCTGTTTATAGTGTGGGGTTACCTGTGAATATCAGAAAATTAACAAGTTTTGTGCATAAGTCTGTGGACAAATGTGGGTAACTATTTCCGTTAGCGGAATTTTTCCACATGTGAATAATAAATTGGCTTTTTCTTTCTTGAAAAAGGAGTGGAAATTCACGGACAGATCCGCTGGATTTTGTCTAAAAGTAACGTCCCCCGATAGTAGGCCGAAAAAAACCGGACGCTCCCGCCTCTCTATGGAGAGGACGGACAAGCATCCGGTTTTTTCGTTTTATCCGATTGTTTTGTCTTCTTTCCACGTCTTCTTGATCAGCTTCGTCAATGCCAGGACGGCGATCAAGTTGGGCAGGACCATCAGAGCGTTGAAGGTGTCGGCCATTTCCCAGACGAAATCGACTTGCACAAGCGCACCGAGGACGATGCAGACAAGGACGATGGCGCGGTAGACGGGAACCCTTTTCTCCCCGAACAGGAACTTGACGTTGACTTCTCCGAAGTATGCCCAGCCGAGGATCGTCGTGAAGGCGAAGAACAGCAGGCAGACGGCGATGAACGGGACGCCGAATTCGCCTAAGCCGCGGGCGAAGCCTTCCTGAGTGATGGCGCTGCTTGCGAGACCGGAATGATGGGCATCGGTGACGAGGATGACCATCGCCGTCATCGTACAGATGATGGCTGTGTCGATGAACACACCGACCATTGCGACAAGTCCCTGCTGCGACGGCTTCTTCACATTCGCGACTGCGTGTGCGTGCGGGGTCGAACCCATTCCGGCTTCGTTGGAGAACAAGCCGCGGGCAAGGCCGTAACGAATCGCTTCTTTGATCGTTGCACCGAGAACACCGCCGCCCGCTGCTTCCGGACTGATGGCCGATTCAACGATCAGGGCGATCGTCGGCAGGACATGATCCCAATATTGGATGAGAATGACGAGACTTCCGATGATGTACAAGAGAGCCATGACGGGAACGACGTTACCTGCGAAGCTTGAGATTCGGTTGATGCCGCCGAACAGGATCAAGCCGATCAACACGGCGATGACGACGCCGATGATCAGGTTGACGAATGGCGATGTGGTCCCTGTCGCCTCGTTCATCGCTGTCGTAATGGCGTTCGACTGGACCATATTGCCGACGAATCCGAGAGCGATGATGATCGCGACCGCGAAAAAGCCGGCCAGCCACTTGCTTCCGAGTCCGTCGCGGATGTAGTAGGCAGGGCCGCCGTGCACCTGATCGCCCTTCTTCACTTTATAGAGTTGAGCGAGTACGGCCTCTGCGAAAATCGTGGCCATCCCGAAGAATGAGCTGATCCACATCCAAAAGATCGCTCCCGGACCGCCGGCTGCGATGGCTGTCGCTACACCGGCGAGGTTACCGGTTCCGACCTGGGCGGAGATGGATGTCGCGAGGGCTTTGAATGAATGGATACCTTCCTGCTTCTCCTTCTTGAACAGGGGAGCGAACGTCTGCTTGAACCCCTCTCCGAGATACCGGACCTGGATGAAGCGAAGCTGGAGCGTGAGCCATACGCCGGTGCCAAGAAGGAAAATGAGCATGACCGGGCCCCATAAGAAACTATTTATATGAATGAATACGTCTGTTAATCGTTCCAATTTTCTGTCCCTTCCTTTTCTAATGTACGAGTATAGGGACGAGTATCGCACGTGAAAACGTTTTTCAGCAAGGATTATTTCCCGGAAATCGAACGTTGGCGGGAATTTGGAAGGGAATTCGGCAGGTTTTATGAAGAAAATGGAGGAGATGGGATAGAGAAGAAAAAAAGAAACCCGTTACGGGTTTCTTTTTGGGAGTTCTAAAAGAAGAGACGGACCTTTACAGCAAGCCATCACAGCCCTGTTTGATCGACACCATATTCTGCTTGTTCCGGAGTGAATCCGTCGAACTCCAGTTGATCGACCAATTCACTTCTTGAAAAGGACATGACGTCCAGGTATTCCTGTGCTTTCTTGCCGGCCTGTTCGTTCCAGTCGACATCCAAGCTCTCGACAGCCAGGGTCGCTTCCTCATTGGAGAACCCCTCGAACTCTAATTGTTCGATCAACCCGCTCTTCGAAAAGGCCAATATGTTGATGTATTCCACGGCTTTTCCGTCCGCGTTTTCTTGGGAAACAGAGGCGTCTTCTGCTGCTGCTTCCTCCACAGGTGCTTCTTCCTGAGCAGCTTCTTCCGTCGGCTCCGTCTCGCTTGTAAGAGGTTCTTCCAAAGCAAAATCTTCCGTGTCTGTGATCAAAGACGCATCCCCTACACCAGCTGCAATTCCTCCGGCAACTGCAACAGCCATCCACAAAATCCACCAGTCCTTGTAAATGTTCATGGTTCCCCTCCAAATTATTCCTTTGTCATTTCAAGAACTATATTACCATTAAAAGGGGAAAAAGGTGTACAACGACCTATCGAATGTGTTTTTCTTTATAGGATCTACGGACCGGATCGAAGCGAGGGGGAAGAGATAGACTTGCGGAAAGGGCTGACGGTGAACGCTCCGGAAAATTATTTCTTCCTATTAAAGGCTTTATCCTTAATCTTTTTGAACGTCTCGGACGATGTATCGACGGTCTTATCGAATGCTTCCGTCCCTTTCTCCGACGCTTTCTTGATGATGTTGCCGGAGGAATCAAGGGTCTTGCCGATCAGGCCGCCTTCCCCGGTAATCGATTTAATGATTTTTCCCGAGGTGTCGACGGTGTTTTGGACGACGTGGTTGGCTTCCTTGGACACGCTTTTGAAGAAGCCGTCTTTTCCTTCCGGGCCTTGTTCCTTATCCTTAGAGTTGTTGTTCGGACTCATCTGATCATCTCCTCTTTGGAATGGATGGTACCGTCTATATGTATGTGCAGGACCGGGCATTATGAGTGAAAAGAGGACCGGCGACAGGAATTCTGCCCGTCTATGTAGTATGGATAGGGATAGCACAGAAGTTCTAAGCGTACCGGGGAACTCGTACAATGAGACGAGTCTTACTTTCCAATGGAGGTGGAGAAGTGAAAAAAAAGTTTCTCACTTGGACCCTTATTCTATATGCCGTTTACGGCATCTTCCTGGCTCTTTATTTCTTTCAGTGGAGCGACATCGGCGTCCCTGCCGCCTATGAGGGGACCGCGGCGGATCCGAAAACGTTCATGAGCGATCGGGAGCTCATGCTCAGTCAGGAATACTCGCGTTATCAGAATTTCCTTTCCTTTCTGGCCGAGCCGCTGGAGTGGATCATCTACCTCGGCGTGATGATTTTCGGTGTTTCGAAGGCCTTCAAGGAATTCGGCAGCAAGGTCTCGCGGTTCACGATCATCCGTGTGCCGTTGTTCGTACTGCTGCTTTTGACGTTGACGACGATCCTGACGTTCCCGTTCGACTACGCCAGACGCCGGCTTTCCGTCGAATACGGCATCTCGACACAGTCGTTCTCGAGCTGGATGCGGGATGAACTGATCGGTTTCTGGATCGGCTATCTCATCATGGCGCTCCTGATCACCGTCCTCTATTTCCTGATGAAAAAGTTCGAACGGCGCTGGTGGCTGATCGCCTGGTTCTTGATGATTCCGTTTCTTTTCTTCATGATGTACCTGCAGCCGGTCGTGATCGATCCGTTATATAACGATTTCAGCGAGCTGCAGAATAAGCAGCTCGAGGAAAAGATCCTCACCCTTGCCGATAATGCCGGCGTACCGGCGGAGCGGGTGTATGAAGTGAACATGTCGGAGAAGACGAACAGCATGAATGCCTACGTGAACGGCATCGGCTCCAACCTGCGGATCGTCCTGTGGGACACGACGTTGAACCGGTTGAAGGAGAACGAAGTGCTGTTCATCATGGCCCATGAAATCGGTCACTATGTGATGAACCACCTGTATTGGAATTTGGCGGGGGTCATCGTCTCCACCTTCTTCGGACTTTTGTTCACGTACCATTTAATGAAGACAGCCGTCCGCAAATGGGGCAGGAAGCTCGGCTTCGATAGAGTCTCCGACATCTCGAGCCTGCCGATGTTCTATCTGCTTCTGACGCTGCTTTCGTTCCTAGCCAATCCGATCGAGCTCGCTATTTCAAGAAATGCGGAGACGGATGCGGACCGCTATGCGATCGAAATGACCGAGGATACCGAGGCGGCGATCGGTTCGTTCCAGGAACTCACCGTCAACGGACTCAGCGACGTCGACCCGCCGGCGCTCGTGAAGTACCTGCGCTACGGCCACCCGACGATGATGGAACGGATCCATATGTTGGAGACATACGGCAAGGATGTGGAGAAAACGGAATGACGGGAAGGGACGCCCTGCACAAGGGTGTCCTTTTTTGAGCTGGTTCCATTTCTGAACATTTGGTAAAATTGGAAATGACGGTTATTGGAAACGCTATCAAAAACGGAGGCGGAGCAGATGCTTTCATTGGAAAACCAACGGAACCACGTATTGGAGACACTGTTCGGAAATGTCGAGCACTGTATCGTCGTTGTCGATAAGGAAGGACTCATCTCTTATATGAACGAAAGCTACTGCCGGTTTCTCGCGGTCGATCAAGCGAAGGTCGGCGGCCGGCATGTGACGGAAGTGATCGAGAACACGCGGATGCACATCGTCGTCGAGACCGGCGAGGAGGAGATGGCGGACCTTCAGCAGATCCGCGGCGACTACATGATCGCCCACCGGATTCCGCTTTATGAAAACGGCGAGATCATCGGTGCGCTCGGCATGGTGCTTTTCCGTGATACGGATGAGTGGAAGATCATGAATTCCCATATCAAGGACCTTCTTTTGGAATTGGAGACATACCGGAGTCAGATGCAGCAGCTGAACGGGGCGAAATACTCGCTGCACGATATCATCAGCCAGTCGCCCGGGATGCTTGCGCTGAAGGAGAAGATCCGCAAGACCGCCCACAGCGACATCTCCATTCTCCTGCGCGGCGAGAGCGGAACGGGCAAGGAGCTGTTCGCCCACAGCATCCATCACTTGAGCGAACGCAGCCATCAGCCGTTCATCAAAGTGAACTGTGCCGCCATTCCGGAGCATCTGATCGAAGCGGAGCTGTTCGGCTATCAGGAGGGTGCCTTCACGGGGGCGAAAAAGGGCGGCAAGCCGGGCAAATTCCAGCTCGCGAACGGCGGGACGCTTTTTCTTGATGAGATCGGGGACATGCCGATGCACGCCCAGGTGAAAATCCTCCGCGTGCTTCAGGAAGGGGAGGTCGAAGCGGTCGGTGCCGTCCATCCGCAGGACATCGACGTCCGGATCATCGCTGCGACCAACCAGTCGCTCGAGGAGATGATCAAGAACCAGACGTTCCGGGAAGATCTCTATTACCGGATCAACGTCGTCCAGATCGATATCCCGCCGCTCCGGGCCAGAGGCGATGACCAGCGCGTCCTTGCGAAATACCTGCTGCAAAAAATCACCGCCCGGACAGGGAAGCGTATCCGGGAGTTCGATGAAGCGGTCGAAGCCTTATTCACGTCCTACCCTTGGCCCGGGAACGTCCGCGAACTCGAAAACGTCATCGAGTCCGCCGTCCACATGGCCGACGGGGAGAAAATTACGCTGATCGATCTTCCTTCCCATCTCACCAGCATGCAGGAAGGGCTCGACGGGGAGCAGTCGCTCAAGGACGTCGTCGAGCATGCGGAGAAGCAAGCCATCGCCCGCGCACTGGACGCCTGCGGCGGTGACAAGACGAAAGCCGCCGCGAGACTCCGGATCGGCAAATCAAGCTTCTATGACAAAGTGAAAAAATACGGCCTCTGATGCCTTCCACGATTCCGGAAACTGTTCCGGAATGATGGAAGGCTTCTTTTTTGCCCTCTTTGTAAGGGTTTTCATGAATATCTATTCATCTATTCCGGTATTCTGGAAAAAGGAATCTGTCGAACGGCGCAGACCCGGCGGTTCGGAAGTTGGCATGGAACTTGCATGTATAAGGGTGAAGGGAGTGGAAAACACATGAAACAAATTTATTCATCTTATCAAGAAGCGGTCAAAGACATAAAAGACCATGCCACGATCATGGTCGGAGGGTTCGGGCTCGTCGGTATTCCGGAGAACTTGATCCTCGCCCTCGTCGAATCGAACGTGAAACACCTCACCGTCATCTCGAACAACTGCGGGGTCGACGATTGGGGGCTCGGACTTCTGCTTAAAAATAAACAAATCGATAAAATGATCGGCTCCTACGTCGGGGAGAACAAGGAATTCGAACGCCAGGTGCTCGCAGGGGAGCTCGAGGTCGAGCTGACGCCGCAGGGGACGCTCGCAGAACGAATCCGTGCAGGCGGCGCGGGTATTCCGGCCTTCTACACACCGGCGGGCGTCGGAACGCCGATTGCGGAAGGCAGGGAAGTGCGGACGTTTGGCGACAAGGAGTACCTCATGCAGACAGGGCTCACCGCCGATTTCAGCCTCGTGCGTGCCTGGAAGGGCGACCGCTACGGCAACCTCGTCTATAACAAGACGGCGCGTAATTTCAACCCGATGATGGCGACAGCAGGAGCCGTCACGATCGCCGAAGTCGAAACGCTCGTCGAACCGGGGGAACTCGATGCCGATCGTATCCATACGCCGGGCATTTACGTCCAAGGATTGATCGAAGGCGCACAGGAGAAGCGGATCGAACGCCGTACCGTCACACAGGCATAATACGAAGGAGGAGAAACAATGGCTGTACAACTCGATAAGAAGCAAGTGAGAGAAATGATCGCAAGACGTGCCGAACAGGAAATTGAAAGCGGTTACTATGTCAATTTAGGGATCGGGATGCCGACGATGGTCGCGAACTACATCCAGGAAGACAAAGAAGTCGTCCTCCAGTCGGAGAACGGACTGCTCGGAATCGGCCGCTTCCCGACCGAAGATGAAGTCGACCCGGATCTGATCAATGCAGGTAAGGAGACGGTCACTGCATCCGTCGGTGCTTCCTACTGCAGCAGCGCCGAATCGTTCGCGATGATCCGCGGCGAGCATTTGGACTTGGCGATCCTCGGCGGCATGGAAGTCGCAGAGAACGGCGACCTCGCCAACTGGATGATCCCGGGGAAAATGATCAAAGGCATGGGCGGCGCGATGGATATCGTCCACGGCTCGAAGAAGGTCGTCATCATCATGGATCACGTCAATAAACATGGCGATCCGAAAATCCTGAAGTCCTGCAGCCTGCCCCTGACCGGTAAAGGCGTCGTCGACCGGATCATCACCGAACGTGCCGTCATGGACGTGACGGAAGAAGGGCTGAAGCTCGTCGAAATCGCCGAAGGCTGGAGCGTCGAAGAAATCGAGGCATCGACAGAAGCAGCACTCATCATCAGCGATGAGCTCGTAAAAATGACTACGTAACCCGGTAGAGGAGGAACCCCCATGGTCAACAATAAAATTGTTTTCATCACAGGAGCAGCAAGCGGAATCGGCTACCAGCTCGGTGCCGCCTTCGCAAGACAAGGAGCGAAGGTCGCCCTCAGCGACATCAACAAGGAGAAGGTCGAACAAGCGGCCGCAGGCTTGAAGGAGGAGGGACTGGAGGCGATCGGACTCGTCTGTGACGTCACGAAGGAAGAGCAGATCAAGGCAGCTGTCGATCAGACGGTCGACACATACGGCCGACTCGACGTCCTCATCAACAATGCGGGACTCCAGCACGTGGCGTCCATCGAAGATTTTCCGACGGAGAAGTTCGAGCTGATCACGAAGATCATGCTTGTCGCGCCGTTCATGGCGACGAAGCACGTCTTCCCGATCATGAAAAAGCAGGGCTTCGGCCGTATTCTCAACATGTCCTCGATCAACGGCCTGATCGGATTCGCCGGAAAATCCGCTTACAACAGCGCGAAGCACGGCGTCATCGGCCTGACCAAAGTGACGGCGCTCGAGGGGGCAGAGCACGGCATCACCGTTAACGCCATCTGCCCGGGCTATGTCGATACGCCGCTCGTCCGCAACCAGCTGGAAGATCTCGCCGCCAACCGCGGCATCGAGCTTGAAAAGGTCTTGGAAGAAGTCATTTACCCGCTCGTTCCACAGAAGCGTCTGC